>NZ_JBZYWI010000003.1:0-51502 GCF_058932755.1 Quadrisphaera sp. DVD1 | reverse complement strand
GGCCCGGTGGCCGCTCCCGCCCGCGCGGCCGCGGCGCCGGCGCCCCAGGTGCCGGCACCGGCGCGCACCGGGCAGCGCAAGAAGCCCGCCGTCCTCGTGATCGGCTCCTCCACCGGCGGTCCGGAGGCCCTGTCCAAGGTCCTGCCGCTGCTGCCGGCGTCGCTGCCGGTGCCGGTCCTCCTGGTCCAGCACATGCCTCCGGTGTTCACGACGCAGTTCGCCCAGCGGCTCGACCGCCTGTGCGCGCTGCAGGTCGTCGAGGCCGTCGACGGCACCCCGCTCGTGCCCGGCGTGGTCCACCTGGCCCCCGGCGACTTCCACCTCACCGTGACCTCCGGCCGGGGCGGCCGTCGCACCGCGCTGAACCAGGGCGCGCCGGAGAACTTCTGCCGCCCGGCCGTCGACGTCCTCTTCCGCTCGGCCGTCGCCGCGTACGACGGCGCCGTGCTGGCCGTCGTCCTCACCGGCATGGGCTCCGACGGGCGCATCGGCGCCGGCCAGATCCGCGACGCCGGCGGGTACGTGATCGCCCAGGACCAGGCCACCTCGGTGGTGTGGGGGATGCCCGGCGCCGTGACCCAGGCCGGCTTCGCCGACGAGGTCCTCCCGCTGGACCGCGTGGCCGAGGCCGTCCAGCGGAACCTGCCCGCGGCCCGCCCCCTGGCCACCAGCCCGAGCCCCGTTCCCCACGCCGCGACCTCTGGAGGTGCGCGGTGACGCTGACCGCGACGAGCTTCGACTGGGTGCGCCAGCTGGTGCACCGCGAGAGCGCGATCGTCCTGGCGCCCGGCAAGGAGTACCTCGTCGAGGCCCGCCTGCTGCCGATCGCCCAGAAGATGGGCCTGGCCGGGGTCTCCGAGCTGGTGGAGTCCGTGCGCACGCGCCCGGACCCGGCCAGCACCCGGCGCATCGTGGAGGCCCTCACCACCAACGAGACCTCCTGGTTCCGCGACGGCGACCCGTTCACCGCGCTGACCTCGACGGTCATGCCCGCGCTGCTCGCAGCCCGCGGCCCGGTGGAGCGGCTGCACATCTGGTCCGCGGCCTGCTCGAGCGGCCAGGAGCCGTACACGATCGCGATGCTCCTGCAGGACTCGCTGCCGGCCGCGGCCAGCCGCGTCTCGATCACCGCGACGGACCTGTCGCGGGAGATGGTCGAGCGCACCCGCGCCGGGCGCTTCAGCCAGCTGGAGGTCAACCGCGGCCTCCCGGCGCCGATGCTGGTGCGCCACTTCACCCGCGCCGGCAACGAGTGGGAGATCGCGCCGGCCCTGCGCCGGATGGTCAGCGCCAGCGAGTGCAACCTCGCGGCGCCCCTGCCGCGGCTCGGGACGTTCGACGTGGTCTACCTGCGCAACGTGCTCATCTACTTCGACCTGCCCACCAAGCAGGGCATCCTGCGCCGGGTCCGCCAGCTCATGCGTCCTGACGGATGGCTGTTCCTCGGCGCTGCAGAGACGACCCTCGGGGTCGATGACAGCTGGGAGCGGGTCGTCGTCGGCCGCAGCTCCGCCTACCGCCCGGTGAGAGGGGCTTGACGTGCGTGCACTGGTGATCGACGACTCGCGCGCCATGCGGCGCATCGTCGGGGGGATCCTGGAGGGCCTCGGCTACGAGGTCGCCCAGGCCGGCCACGGCCGGGAGGCCCTCGACGCCATGGACGGGGGCTACGTCCCCGACCTGGCCTGCGTGGACTGGAACATGCCCGTGATGGACGGCCTCCAGTTCGTCTCGGCCGTCCGCTCCAACCCGGCCTGGCGCTCGGTGACCCTGATGATGGTCACCACCGAGAGCGAGCACGGCCAGATCGTCAAGGCCCTGGCCGCCGGCGCCCACGAGTACGTCATCAAGCCGTTCACGGCCGACGCGATCCGCGACAAGCTCGCGCTGCTCGGGCTGCTGCCGGTGGAGGTGACCGCATGAGCGCCGCCACCACCGGAGCCACCCGGCCGACGATCGACGAGCTGCTCGACGCCGAGACGGTCCGGTCCATCGCCGACGAGGTGTGGCTGGCCCTGGTCGGCGAGGACGAGGTGCTGCTGCCCCTGCCGGCGCCGGCGCCGGAGCAGCCCGTCAGCGCGTGGGTGGAGGTGGTCGGCCCCTGGAACGGGACCGTCGTCCTCACCTGCGCGCGCGCCACGGCGGAGGAGCTCACCCGCTGCGTGCTCCGGGCCCACCCGCCCGAGCACGTCGAGGACGAGGACGTCGAGGACGCCTTCGGCGAGCTCGCCAACGTGCTCGGCGGGAACGTCAAGTCCGTCCTGCCCGGTCCCGCCGCTCTCGGCCTCCCCGAGGTCGGCCCCACCCCGCCGGCCGGCTCCCCGGCCGACACCTGCCGCGTCGACGCCCAGTGGCGCGGCCAGTCCCTGACCATCACCGTGCAGGGCGCCACCAGGGCGCCGTCGCACACCGAGCGGAACGAGGTGCCGCTGTGAAGATCCTTGTCGCCGATGACAGCCGCGTGATGCGGCAGATCGTCATCCGCACCCTGCGCCAGGCCGGCTACGACGGCCACGAGGTCGTCGAGGCCGAGAACGGCCGCGACGCCCTCGAGAAGGTCGGCTCCGAGCAGCCCGACCTGGTCCTCTCGGACTGGAACATGCCCGAGATGACCGGCATCGAGTGCCTGCGGGCGCTGCGCGCCTCCGGCTCCGACGTGCCGTTCGGCTTCGTCACCTCCGAGGGCAGCGACGAGATGCGCTCCACCGCCGCGGCGGCCGGTGCGCTGTTCCTCATCGCCAAGCCCTTCACCCCCGACGCCTTCGACGCGGCGCTCGCGCCCGTCATCGGCTGACCCGCCGTCTGCTGAGGACCCCGCCATGACCACCGCCACCACCGAGCTGCCCCCCGCCAAGGACGTCCGCGACCTGCTCGAGGGCCTGCTGGGCAAGGACTGCGACTTCTCCGACGGCCTGCGGGTCACCGAGCACCCCGCGCTCGTCGGCGTGTACGTCGACGACCACCTGTCGATGCGCGCCCTGGTCGCGTTCGACCTGGCGATGGCCGCCTACAGCGGCGCCGCCATCGGCCTCATGCCGCCGGGCGGAGCCCAGGACGCCGTCGAGGACGGCGAGCTGTTCCCCATGCTGCGCGACAACGCCGCCGAGGTGCTGAACATCATGGCGTCGCTGTTCAACGTGGGGACCGCCCCGCACTTGAAGCTCTACGTCCACTACGCGCCCGAGGAGGCCCTGCCGGCCGACGTGGCCGCGCACCTGGCCTCCCTCGGTGGCCGCGCGGACTGGTCCGTGGCCGTCAAGGGCTACGGCAAGGGCCAGATGTCGGTCGTCCTGACCTGACGTCCCGCACCACCGCACCACCCGCGAGGGGTGGTCCGCCTCCGGGCGGGCCACCCCTCGTCGGCGTCCCCTCCCGTGCGAGGAGCGCGGCCCGGCGCGGGCAGGCCCGGCGCGGGCAGGCCGGGCGGGGGGGGGGGGGGCCCGGGAAGGGGCCGACCCCTCCTCGTCGTGCTCACGGGATCGCGCCACCCGGCGGAACGGGTGGGCGGCCTCAGCGGACGGTGCGTGCGCCGAGCGCGGCCTGGAGGAGCCGGTGGCGGGGATCCCATGATCACGCCGGAGGGGCGGGACGGGGCCGACCCCTCCCCGTCGTGATCACGGGATCGCGCCACCCGGCGGAACGGGTGGGCGGCGTCAGCGGACGGTGCTCGTCGCCACGATGCTCCCCAGACGCCGCGATGCTCCTCCCGTGCCGCTCCTACCGGCCCGGGGAGGGCTTTCGGAGCGGCACCGGAGGAGCATCGTCGGTGGTGCGGGGCGGGGCCTCAGGCGGCGAGCGGCGCCCGCAGCGGCAGGTCGCTGCCGGTCAGCACGACCTGCCCCGCGGTGCGCTCGACCGTGTTGACCACGATCGGGGCGAGCAGGTTCGCCGTGCTGTCGGCCAGGGAGTCGCCGGCGCGCACGACGACGAGCAGGAGCGCGTCGTCGGCGCTGGTCAGGCGCAGGGCGTCCTGGCCGGTCTGGTCCAGCTCGGGGGCGTAGTCGGGGAAGACGGCCGACGGCGCCAGCACCAGCAGCGACACCGCGTCGTCCTCGAGGCTCTGGAGGGAGAACAGCGGGCTGTCCTCGTCCAGGCGCACGAGGGCGTAGCGGGTCAGGTGCTCCAGGCCGGCCAGCGGCAGCACGAACCGCAGCTCGGGGAGGTCGAGGCTCATGGGGCTCATCATGGTCGCTGCGCTCATCGGAGGAAGTCCAGGAGGCTGGGCTGCAGCACCTTGGCGGTGGCCCCGAGGGCCGCCTTGTAGGCGACCTCCTGGGTCTGCAGGTCGACGAGGGTCTTGGGCAGGTCGATCGCCTCGATCTCCGACAGCGAGCCGGTGAGGGCGAGCACGCGGTCGTCCGCCGTCTGGCGCGACTGCTCCACCCGGGCGTACCGGGCGCCCACGCTGGAGAGCTCGCTGGCGACGGTGACCATCCGCTGGTCCAGGTCCTTCACGGACGCCTCCAGGGCGCCCGCCGGGTGGTCCCCGGGGTTCCGGATCTGGTCGGCGATGCGGTCGAGCAGGGTGAACACGGAGATCCGTGCCGGCGTGGAGCCGCTCGCGGCGGCGTCGACGCCGAACACGTCGCGCCCGTCGGAGTCGACGCGCACCGTGGTGTCGGCGGCCACGCGGCGCTCGACCGTGCCGCCGCCCGTGACGCTGCCGGTGCCGGCGCCGGTGTCGGCGAACACGTGGGCGCTGTCGTAGGCGCGCTCGGCGCTGCTCGTGCCGGCGAAGAGGGAGCGGCCGAGGTACTTGCTGTTGGCCTGCTCCAGGACGCTCGCCTTGATGCCCTCGATCTCGATGGCGATGGCCTCGCGCGAGCCGTCGCTCATGGTGCCGGTGTTGAGGGCCTGCAGCGTGAGGGTCTTGGCGTTCCGGAGGCTGCTCGAGGTGTTCTGCAGGGCCGTGTCGATGGACCCGAGCCACCCGAGGGCGTCGTCGGCGCTGCGCGCGTGCTGGGTCGCCGTGCGCATGTCCGCCCTCACCTGCAGGGCGTTGACCGTGCCGGTGGGGTCGTCCGACGGGCGGTTGATCTTCCGCCCGCTGGACAGCTTCTCCTGCAGGTCGCTCATGGCGGTGAGGTTGCGCTGCAGGTTCGCGAGCGTGCTCTCCTGGATGGTGCGGTGCGTGACGCGGGTCATGGTTACCTCCCGACCAGGCCGGTGCGGTTGATGAGCGTGTCGAGGGCCGAGTCCACGGCGGTGAGCACGCGGGCCGCGCCCTCGTAGGCGCGCTGGATGACCAGCAGGTTCGCGGTCTCCTCGTCGAGGGAGACCCCCGCGGAGGCGACCTGGTCGCCGACGGCGGCGGCGAGGGACTGCTGCCCCACGTCCGCGCGCCGCTCGGCGGCCTGCACCCGGACCCCGGTGGCGACGACGTTCGCGCTCCACACGGCGTCCGGGCCCTGGTAGTCGCTCCCCAGCGCGGAGTAGGAGGCGCGCAGGGACGCCATCTGGCCCGGCTGGCCGAGGCGCGCGAGGTCGGCGGCGGCAGACCCGTCGTTGACGCCGGCCCCTGCCCTGGCCGCGCCGAGCTGCTTCGGGTCGGTGAGCGCCAGGTGCAGGTTGGAGGCGGTGAACGCCGTGCCGGCCGGCTGCGTGTCGAAGACGGGGACCGCTGCGGCGCCGTCCAGGTCGCGCGCCCCGGCGTGCAGGGCGTTGACGCCCTTCGCCAGCGAGGCGGCGACGGCGTCGTACTGGTGCGCGGCGTCGGGGAGGATCGCGTTCAGGGCCTCGGTGCTGGCCCTGAGCGAGCCGCCGCTGAGCTGCACGCGGGCGCCGCCCGGCCACTCCAGCCGGACCTGCTGGTCCGGGTCGGAGGGGTCGATCCCGGTCATCTTCGGGGGACCGCTGACGGCGAGCTGCTCGGCCGCGGTGCCGCGGACGAGGGCGTTGCCGCCGAGGTAGACGTCGACCATGCCGTCCTTGGCCGGCACGGAGCTGGCGCCGGTGAGCTCGACGAGCCGGGTGACGAGCTGGTCGCGCTGGTCCATCAGCTCGTTGGGCTCCCCGCCGTTGGTCGTGGCGGCGCGGATCTGCTCGTTGAAGTCGGCGACCGACGCGGCGGTGGCGTTGACCTCGGTGGTCATCGCCACGGCCTGGTCGCGCTCCTGGTTCCACAGCGTCTCCACGCCCTGGAACCCGGTGCGGATCCGGTCGACCGCGGCGGCGGTGGTCTCCAGGACCACGCTGCGCGCGGACAGCTGCTCGGGGTGGTCGGCCACGTCGGACCAGGCCGACCACATCGCCTGCAGCTCGGCGGCCAGGCCGTCCTCGCCGGGCTCGGACATCAGCCGCTCGACGGAGGAGAGGGTCTCCGCCTGCCCCGTGAGGAACGCCGAGCTCGAGGTCTCGCTGCGCACGCGGGCGTCGAGGAAGGCGTCGGCCAGGCGGGTGGTGCCGGCCACCTCGACGCCGTTGCCGTTGAGCCTCGACGCGGAGAACAGCGACTGGACGCCGGGGGCGACCAGCGACTGCAGCTCGGCGCGCTGGCGCGTGTAGCCGACGGTGTTCGCGTTGGCGATGTTGTTGCCGGTGACGTCCATGGCCTTGCGGTGGGACTGCAGGGCGGACAGGGCGGTGGAGATGCTGCCGAAGCTGCTCATGTCAGGGCGCTCACAGGGCTCGGTCGACGAGGTGGGCAGGGGCCGGCGAGCTCGCGCGGCCGGGAGGGGCGTAGGTCTGCACGCCGCCGCCGAGGCTGAGCAGCGTCTCGTGGGTGGCGCGCTGCGCGCTGGCCAGCACGTCGCGGTTGGCGGCGGCGACCGCGGAGATCTCCGTGGTCAGCTCCAGCAGCGCGTCGCGGTGGGCCAGGAGCAGGTCGCGCCAGGGCTCGGGGGAGGCGTCGGCGAGGGCCTGCAGGCTCGGGCCGGGCGGCAGGGCCAGGGACGCCGCGTAGGCGTCGACCTGGACGGCGCGCAGCAGCTCGCTGTCGCGCAGCTGCCCCAGCACGACCTCGACCTCGCGGGTGGCGTGCGCCAGCCAGCGGGTGCGGCCGCTGGCCAGCACCATCTGCTCCTCGTCCAGCTTGAACAGCAGCAGCTCCAGCTGCTCCCGCTCGCGCCAGAGCACGTTGGAGACCTCGGCGACCCCCATGCCCACCTCCGCACCTCGTCGTGCCCTCGTCGGGCCCAGTCGTCCTCTGCCGCTCCCATCGGCGCCGGGGCCGGGGCGATGAGGGTTTCCGGGGTGGGGACGAGGCCCGTCCGTGGCGGGGTCCTCCGCCCGGCTCAAGGTTCTCCGGGGAACGGCCGACACCTCCTCCGTGCCTCTCCACACTCCCCCCGCCCGAGCCCAGCGCGACCGCGCCGGCGTCGAGGAGCTCGTCCGCTCCCACCTGCCGATCGTCGGCTACCAGGTGAGCGAGACGATGGCCCGCCTGCCCGGTCACGTGCACCGCGACGACCTCGTCTCCGCCGGCCTGGCCGCGCTGGCGCAGGCGGCCACCGCCTACGACGCGAGCACGGGCGTGCCCTTCGGCCGCTACGCCACCCTGCGCATCCGCGGCGCGCTGCTCGACGAGCTGCGCGGCATGGACTGGGCCCCGCGCGGCGCGCGCTCCCGCGCCCGCGCGCTGGCCGGTGCGGAGGAGAAGCTGACCGCCCAGCTGGGACGGCGTCCGGACAAGGCGGAGCTCGCCGCCGCCATGGGGTGCGCCCCCGAGGACGTCGACGCCGTGCGCAACGAGGCCGAGCGGAGCCTGCTGAGCCTGGACGCCTACGACGGCACGCTGTCCGACGCGCTGCCCCAGCAGGGGCCGGGGCCGGAGGAGCAGCTGCTCCAGACCGAGCAGGTGCACTACCTCAACGCCGCCGTCGGCGCGCTCCCGGAGAAGCTGCGCGTGGTCGTCACGGGCCTGTTCCTCGAGGACCGCCCGGTCGCCGAGCTGGCCGCCGAGCTCGGCGTCACCGACTCGCGGATCAGCCAGCTGCGGGCCGAGGGCCTGGCGCTGCTCAAGGACGGCATGAACTCCCAGCTCGACCCGCAGCTGGTGACCCCGGCCGCGAAGCCGGGCAGCGTCGTCGACCGCCGCCGCCAGGCGTACTACGCGGCCGTGGCCGCCCAGGCCGCTGCGGCTCCGGTCGCCGCGGCTCCCCCCGCGCACCAGCCGGCCCCGGCGGTGCCCGCACCCGCTCGCCGCATCGCGTCCATCGCCTGAGCGGAGGCGTGTCCCCGGGCACCGGATCGGGGCCTCACTGCCCGACGCGGTAGCCGTCCTCGGGGGTGACCACGAGTGCGCGGTTGACCAGCACCTGGTCCTGCGGCCAGGAGGACATCAGCGACGCTGCGAGCATCGCGTGCAGGCGCTCGCAGCAGAAGCTGAGCACCCGACGCTGGTAGCCCTCGCGCTGCACCTCCACGCTCGCCACGAAGGCGTCGGTGACGGCTTCCAGCGCCTCGAGCACGAGCACGAGCCACTGCGCCGGGTAGACGCCCACGCTGGGCGCCGCGACGAGGACGTCCTGCCCCAGGAAGTCCGAGACCGCGCGGCCGTCCACGACGCCGAGGTCGGTGGCGATGGCCATGAAGAAGAGCAGGTCGCGGGTCACGTGGACGCGGCCGTACTGGCTGACGACGGGCATGCCCAGGTCGATCGGCGCCGGCAGCACGATCGTGCCGTCCGGCGGCAGGAAGACGTCGTCCGGCAGCTGCGCGAAGGTCTGCGGGTCGACCACGGTGTAGGCGTCCGATGGCGCCCCCACCGGCCGGGTGACCGCGAACCGGCGGTAGTGGCCGATGCCAACCGTGCGCTGGCCCTCCGAGGGCTCGCCACCGGCCCAGGAGTCCTGCAGCAGCCGGCGGACGCCGAACAGCGTGGCGTACTCGCCCAGGGAGCGGCCTCGGCCGGCCAGCTCGGGGTAGCGCGCGGACAGGTCCGTGACCTCGTCGCCAAGCCCCCCGGTCTCCGAGACGACCTCCATGAAGGCCGGCACGGGCCACTCCAGGGGGCGGTGCGTGGCGCAGAAGTACCTCAAGAACCCTCCTTCGGCTCCCGGCGTCGGCCGGCCGCCCACCCTAGGCACGGGCGCGCGCCGGCCGGCGCCTCCCACGCCGGGCGCGGGAGGCGCCCGGTCGGCCAGGAGGAGGGGGAGGGTCAGGCCCCCGGGGCGGCAGCGCGGTCCAGGACCGTCTGCTTGATGCGCGTGGTGGAGGGGCCCGCGACCGGGCGGTGCAGGTAGACCAGCACGATGCCGTGGTCGTCGAGCCACTCCTGCGTGAACCCCATCTGGGCGTGGTAGTCCTTCGGCGGGGCCCAGTCGACGCCGATGGCGAGGATCCGGGGGGCCACGGAGAGGATCGCCGGCCGCGAGTCGGGACCGTCGGTGTTCGTCACCACGCGGCTGACGTACCGGCAGGACTCCAGGACCTCCTTGCGGTCCGCGAAGGAGACGATCGGCGGGCGGCCCTTGAACTGCTCGATGAACTCGTCGGTGTTCAGGCCCACCACGACCTCGCCGCCGCCGGCCAGGTGGTGGCACTGGCGCAGCAGCTCCACGTGCCCCTTGTGGAAGAGGTCGAAGGTGCCACCGGTGTACACCCGGATCGAGCTGTCCATGGTCGTGCTCCCTCGGCTGTCCTGATGGCCCGCGCGACGGGAGCGGACCGGTGACGCCTGCATCGGAAGGTCTGGGCCCCGGCTTGAGCCCGGTCCTGGCGGCGGAACGGTCACCCGATCGGGTCAAGATCGGCCACGGTGCCGCCGATGGGGTGGGTGCGCCCCGGCACGACCGCCGGGCGCCTACCGCATCCCACGGAGGACGAGATGGTCGCGAGCGCCGGCGAGCGGGCGAACCTCTGCCTGGTGCGCCCGTCGGGGTTCCTCCACGCCGAGGCCCTGCGGGATCCGCTCCTGCACCTCCGACACCAGCTCGAGCAGCTCGGGGTCCGCACGACCGTGGCGGAGAACCACCTGCGCCCCGACGCCGTGAACTACGTCTTCGGGGCCCACCTCGGGTTCGACCCCGAACTGGCCCGCCGGTTCCCCTGCGTCGTGGTGAACCTGGAGCAGCTCGGAGAAGGCGGGGCCAGCGTCCCGCCCGCCTACCTCGACCTGCTCAGCGGGAACGCGGTCCTCGACTACCACGAGGGCAACCTCGCCGCCTACGCCGGCGACCGGACGGTCCCGCTGATCACCTTCGGACACGGTCCGCACCTGGCGCCCCGCGGGCCCTTCGTCCCGCTGGAGGCGCGGCCGCTGGACCTGCTGTTCGTCGGCAGCCTGCTGCCCCGGCGCCGCGAGCTGTTGGACCGGATCCGCTCGGCCGGCGTCGACGTGACCGCCCCGGACCGCCCGCTGTACGGCCCGGAGCGCGACCACCTCATCGCCAGCGCCAAGGCCGTCGTCAACCTCAGCGCCTACGACACGGCCCGGTTCGAGCAGGTGCGGGCCTCGCTGGTGCTCTCGATGGGCACACCGCTGGTCTCACAGCGCCGTCCGCTCACCGACGCCGGGGCACGGGCCTACGAACCGTTCGTCCAGTGGTTCGACGAGGACGGCCTAGAGGAGTGGTTCGGCGACCGCTTCGCCACGCCGGAGTACTTCGAGCGCGCCCGGCGCGCCCTCGCGGCGTTCACCGGCTTCGACCAGTCCGCCTCCGTGGCGGCGCTCTGGGCCGAGCACCGGCTGCTGCTGCCCCTGGAGCGCCGTTCCAAGGGCCCCCGCGTCCCGGCTCCGCGCGCGGCGCCGGCGGCCGACGAGCCCGTGCCGGGCGTGCCGGGGGCCGCCGCACCGAGGGTCTGGTGCCCCGGGCCGCTGGGCAGCGCGCCCCGCGTCAGCGTCGTGGTGCCGCTGTTCAACCGCGCCGACCTCACGGTGGAGTGCCTGGCCGCACTGGCCGAGCAGACCCCTGGTCACCTGTACGAGGTCATCCTCGTCGACAACGGCTCCACCGATGCCACGCAGGAGGTCCTCGCCGGCCTGTCCGGGGACGTCACCGTGGTGACCAACCCGGTCAACCTCGGGTTCGCGACGGCCTGCAACCAGGGCGCCGCTCGAGCCCGCGGTGACGTGGTGCTCTTCCTCAACAACGACGTCGTGGTTTCCGAGGGCTGGCTCGAGCCGCTGCTGGCCGTGCTCGACGAGAGTCCCACCACGGGAGCCGTGGGCAGCCTGCTGCTCTTCCCCGACGGCAGCGTCCAGCACTCGGGCGTGGTGGTCATCGACCACCCCGACTGCCCGTTCGAGCCGATCCACGTCAACTACCGCAAGGCCCCGCAGAAGCTGCAGGTCCACGAGCCGTGCACCTACCCCGCCGTCACCGGTGCCCTCATGGCCGTGCGGCGCGAGGCCTTCGAAGCAGTGGGCGGGTTCGACCAGGGCTACTGGAACGGCATGGAGGACATCGACCTGTGCCTCGCCCTGCGCGAGGCCGGCTGGACCATCGCCTACCAGCCGCGCTCGGTCGCCCTGCACTACGAGTCCCAGAGCGGCCCGGAGCGCTTCGCCCAGGCCGACCGCAACGTGCGCCGCTTCGTGGCCAGGTGGCTCCCGCGGATGGTGCCGGACTTCCTGGCGCACGGCGGGGTCGAGGTGCACCCGGCGCAGGAGTCCTTCGCCGCGGCCGAGCGCTGGCGACGCAGCGTCGACGACGTCTGGCGCGATCCCGGTCCCGCCCCCGCCCCGCGCACCGTCACCGCCGCGGTCTGACCCGACCACCCGACCTGGAGGTTCCCGTGCTGCTCAGCGCCGTCTTGGTGGCCGACACCCGGCCGACCGCGGTCGAGGCGGCCGTCACCGCCCTGGCCACCGCCGTCGACGTCGTCGAGAGCGCCGGGCACCGGGTGGAGGTCGTCGTCGTCAACAGCTCCACCGACCCGCTGGTCGCCGCCTTCCTCGAGCACGTCGGGGGAGCGGCCGTGCTGGCGCTGCCCGGCGCCGGACGGGCCGAGGCGCTGCTGGCCGGCGCGCGCGCCGCGAGCGGCGACCTGCTGTGGCTGGGCGGCACCGAGTCCGCGCCGGGGCCGCGCTCGCTCGCCGCGCTGCTCGCGGTCGCCGACCGCACCGGGGGAGTGGCGGTCGCAGCCTCCAGCGACCCCGCGCCCAGCGCGGTGATCCCGGCCGACCTGGTCCAGGTGCTCCGGCTCCTGCTCCACGAGGGCCCGGCCCAGCTCGACCTCGTGCCGGCGCTGGTCCGGTGGGCCACCGCCCACGGGGTGCCCGTCGTGCCGACCGCGGACGCCGGCGCCGTGCGCCAGCGGGTCCGCCACCACCGCCCCATCCCGGGCGGTGCCCAGGTCCTCGCGCCCCTCGGCCGCTTCTCGGTCGGACCGGCCAGCTACGCCGGGCCGATGTCGGAGTTCCGCACCTACACCCCCCTCGACGAGATCGAGGTCGGGGGCTACTGCGGCATGGCCGTCGACGTGCGCGTGGTGCTGCCCGGCGGGCGCGTGTACGACCGCTCCGGCGAGGAGCTGGACCTGGTGCTGCGGGGGAACCACCGAGCGGACTCCGCCACCACCTTCCCGATGGGCGTCATCGTGCCGGACGAGCCGTACGACGAGCCTCCCGCCGGCAGCACCGGCGAGCGGCTGACCATCGGTGACGACGTCTGGATCGGCTACGGGGCCAAGGTCGTCGGAACGGTCACCGTCGGCACCGGCGCCGTCATCGGCGCCGGTGCGCTGGTGGTCCGCGACGTGCCGCCGTACGCGGTGGTCGGCGGGGTGCCGGCCCGGGTCATCCGGATGCGTTTCGACGAGGACACGGTCGCGCGCCTGCTCGCCGTCTCCTGGTGGGACTGGCCGGAACCGGTCGTGCAGGGGGCGCACCGCTGGTTCACCCGCCCGGTCGCGGACTTCCTCGCCCACTTCGACCCGGCAGGCGAGGACTCCACGACGGGGTGAGACGGAGGCCCTCAAGGTGGACCGTCCTGCCGCCGATCAGGTGACATGGCCTCTCCCACCGCCGTGATCGTCGTCGACAGCGCGCTCCCCGGGCACTTCCAGCGGACCCTGACCCAGGTCGTCCGCACCACCCCTGGCGACGTGCGCGTCCTCGCCGTCACCGGCCGGCTGCCCCAGCTCCCGCCGTCCGTGGCCCGTCGCGTGCGCCGCGCCGCGCAGCGGGAGGTCACCGCCGTGGTGGAGGACCACCTCGGCGGCGGAGGCCTGACCGTCCTGCTCACCGCCGACGCCGTCGTCCAGGAGGGCTGGCTGGAGCGCGTCTCGCGCCGTGCCCTGCTGAACCCCTCGCACGTGGGTGCCCTCGGCGGCCCCGCGCCGCACCTCCTGGTCTTCCCACCCGCCGTGACCGTGGTCGACGCCGTGCAGGACGACTGGGGCGCCATGGCCGGGGTCTCGCGCCGTTCCGAGCCGGTCCCCACCGGTCCGCTCCCGACGGTTTCCGCGGTGCTCATCGTCAAGGACGAGGAGTCGGTGCTCGGCTCGTGCCTGGACGCCGTCCGTCCTCTCGTCGACGAGATCGTCGTCTACGACACCGGCAGCTCCGACGGCACGGTCGAGCTCGCCCGCGCGGCGGGCGCGACGGTCGTGGAGGGCTACTGGGACAACGACTTCGCGGCTGCTCGCAACCGCGCCCACGAGCACGCCAGCGGCGAGTGGGTGCTGCAGGTGGACGCCGACGAGGTGGCCCAGGGCGACCCGGAGAGCCTCCGCGCGCTGCTGGCCGTCGAGGACGCCGACCAGCTGACCCTCACCATCGTCAACACGCTGTGGTCCGGCGCCACCGAGGGCTCCGAGCACGTCACCGTCCGGATCTACCGCCGGCTGCGCTGCGAGTTCTCCGGTGCCCTGCACGAGCGGACGGTGGCGCGCCCCGGCCAGCCCCCGCTCCGCCAGTCCCCGCGCACCGCGCCCGTGCGGCTGATCCACTCCGGCTACCAGACCACCGTCTTCGAGGACAGGAACAAGCGCGAGCGAAACCTCGACATCGCCCAGGCGGCTGCCGCGTCCGCGGACCCCGGCAGCCCTGAGCGGCTCGCCGCTGTGGGGCACTACGGGCGGTCGCTCCTGGGCAGCGACCGCCTCGACGAGGCCGCCGCCGTCCTGGCCGAGCTGCTCGCGGTGCGCAACGCCTCCCCCGAGGTGCTCGTCGCGGCCCGCGCCGCGGTGTCCGTCTTCCGCCAGCACCGGCGCTGGCGCGACGCCGAGCGCTGGGTGGAGGCCCTTTCGTGGTGCGGCGAGTCCTGGGGCGCCGTCGCCGTGCAGCGCGCCTGGCTGCGCCTGGACCAGGACGACGTCGCCGGCGCCCGCGGGTGCCTGGTGCCCTTCGCCACCACGACCGGTGTCGTGGGAGGCGTGGACCTGTGGGGCGTCCCCTTCGACCAGCTCGAGGTCGGGGCCGTGCGCGCCTGCCTGTCCCTGGCCGAGGGCGACCCCCGGGCCGCCTGGGCGCAGGTGCTCACCGACCTCCGCGAGCACCCCAGCACGGTGGAGTTCGGCCTGGTCTTCCGGGCCGCAGCCGCTGCGGAGGTGCCCTGGTCGGAGGTGCTCGCCGCCGGCTCGGACGAATTCCGCGCCCGGAGCCTGCGCGCCGTCCTCGAGCAGCCGCCCGCGACCGCCCTGGCCTGGCTCGACGCCTACCGCCTCCTGTCCCCGGGGGACTACCGGCCCTTGGTGGCGGGCAGCCTCGTCGCGGCCCGGCAGGACTTCGCCACGGCCCTGACCTGGTCCCTGCACTGCCGCGAGGCCGGGCACGGCGAGCTGTGCCCCCTGCGCTCGCTGGCCCACGACGAGGACCGCTCCCCGGTCGACCGCGCCCTGGCATGGGCCGTGCTGGCCGACGTCCTGGGCGAGCCGGGTGCGCACGAGCAGCTGCTGGCCCTGCGCGCGAGCGTCCCTGGCGCGGTGCGTCCCGTGATGGACCGCCGCGTCGGGGAGCTGACCCCCGGCCTGCTGCAGCGCTCGCCCGCACGGGTGACGGCGCCGGCAGCGCCCTGAGAACTCTCAAGCCGGCCCCCCCGGGGCCGATGAGACACGTGAGCGGCCACGGAAGGCCGCTCCTCACCACCACGATTCACGGAGGAACACCATGGCTCTGTCGGTCAACACCAACGTCCAGGCTCTGAACGCGTACCGCAACCTGTCGGTCACGCAGAACGACCTGTCGAAGTCCCTGGAGAAGCTGTCCAGCGGCTTCCGCATCAACCGCGCGGCCGACGACGCGGCGGGCCTGGCCATCTCCGAGGGTCTGCGCGCGCAGATCGGCGGCATCAACCAGGCGGTCCGCAACTCCCAGGACGGCATCAGCGTCGTCCAGACCGCTGAGGGCGCGCTCACCGAGACGCACTCGATCCTGCAGCGCATGCGCACGCTGACGGTGCAGGCGGCCAACGACACCAACGACGCCGACTCGCGCGGCGCCATCGACACCGAGCTGGACGCGCTCGCCAGCGAGCTCACCCGGATCTCGGACAAGACGACGTTCAACAACGTCAAGCTCCTGAACGGCTCCTACGAGGGCAAGTCGTTCCAGGTCGGCTACGCCAGCGGCGACACCATCGCCGTGACCATCAACAACGGCACCACGGGCAAGGGCTTCAGCGCCACTGACCTGACGGTCAACAGCCTCAACGTCACCAGCGCCACGTTCGCGGCTGCGTCGCTCACCACCATCGACGCCGCGATCAAGGCCGTCTCCACCGCTCGCGCCGGCCTGGGCGCTGTCCAGAACCGCCTCGAGCACACCATCAACAACCTGAACGTCACCTCCGAGAACCTGACCGCGTCGGAGAGCCGCATCCGCGACACCGACATGGCCAGCGAGATGGTGAAGTTCACCCGCTCGCAGATCCTGTCCCAGGCGGGCACCTCCATGCTCGCCCAGGCCAAGAGCCTGCCGCAGTCCGTCCTGTCGCTCCTGCAGGGCTGACACACCCGGTACAGCGCACGGCGCAGGGCCCTGAGGGGTCCTGCGCCGTGCGCCGACCATCGCCTCCGGGCGACCGACTTCGTGAGAGGGCTCCACCATGGCAGGCGTCAGCGGACTGAGCGGCTTCGACAGCTCGAGCATGATCGAGCAGCTGATGGGCGTCGAGGCCAACCCCCAGACCCTGCTCAAGCAGAAGCTCACCAAGCAGAACACCGTGGTCTCGGCCCTGCAGGGGCTCAACACCCGCGTGGCCTCGCTGCAGAAGGCCGCCGAGGCCCTCGCGAAGCCCGAGGCCTGGACCAAGGCCGCCGCCACGTCCAGCTCCACCTCCGTCGCGGTCTCCTCGACGACCGGCTCCGGCTCGGGCTCCCTCACCTTCGACGTGGTCAAGACCGCGACCAAGGCCGGCTACACCTCGCCCGTCATCAAGAACGGCACGGTCACCGGCGACCAGACCTTCACCCTCACCCGCTCCGCCGCCGGCTCGACCCCGGTCAGCATCACCGCGAAGAACGGTGACGCCGCGACCCTCGCCGCCGCCATCAACGCCGCGGACGCCGGCGTCCTGGCCACCACGGTCCGCACCGGGGAGGGGGAGTACCGCCTCCTGCTGACCGCCAAGGACAGCGGCGCCGCTGGCGACTTCACCACCTCCGGAGCCTTCCCGACGATGACGCGGCAGAGCGCCGGGCAGGACGCCGAGATCAAGGTCGGGTCCGGCACCGACGCCTTCACGGTGACCTCGCCGTCCAACACCTTCACCAGCCTCATGGCCGGCGTCTCCGTCACGGTCAGCAAGGCCGAAACCGGCGTCACCGTCACCTCGGCGCCCGACACGGCGGCCGTGGCCACCCAGGTGGCCGGCGTCATCGGCTCCCTCGGCGTCGTGCTGAGCGAGCTCACCGACCAGACCAAGGCGTCGAAGGACGGCGCCGGCGCGCTGGCCGGCAACACGCTGCTGCGCGGGCTGCAGCAGCAGCTCGCGGAGGCTGTCTGGACCACTGCGCCCGGCGCGACGATGAAGAGCGTGGGCATCGAGCTCGGCCGCGACGGCACCGTCACCTTCGACAAGACTGCCTTCGCCGAGTACACCGCCAAGGAGCCGGTCAAGGCCCAGCAGCTGGTCACCGCCTTCAGCCAGGCCCTGGCCAAGACGGCGAAGGCCGCCAGCGACAGCTCCGACGGCACCATCACCAGCGCGGTCAAGACCAACCAGGACACCGCCCGCGACCTCACCGACCGCATCGCGGACTGGGACGTCCGGCTCGACCTGCGGCGCTCCGCGCTGGAGCGGCAGTACGCCGCCCTCGACGTGACGCTGCAGCGGTCGAACTCGACCGCGAGCTGGCTGACCAGCGCCCTGGCCAGCCTCAACCCGTCCACCACGTCCTGACCGCCGTCCGCCAGGAGCCCCCATGTCGACCCTCGCCGCGCAGCGCGCCCGCTTCGCCAGCACCGCCGTCACGACGGCTCCGCCCCAGGCCCTGCTGGTCATGCTCTACGACCGGCTCGCCCTGGACCTCGAGCGGGCCGAGAACGCCCAGCGGTCGGGTGACCGCACCGTGGCGAACCGCCAGCTGCAGCACGCGCAGGACATCGTCATCCAGCTCTCGGCCTCCCTCGACGCGGACGCGTGGGAGGGCGGGCCCGGCCTCAAGAGCCTCTACGGCTGGGTGCTGACCGAGCTCGTCCAGGCCAACGTCACCTCCGACGCCGCCCGGACCGCCGCCTGCCGGGCCGTCGTGGAGCCCCTGCGCGACGCGTGGCGCGAGGCCAGCGCCGGCGTCAGCAGCGGCTCCGCCGCCGCGCTCGGCGCCCAGGCATGACCACCTCCGCCCTGCCGCACGCCGACGCCGCGGCGCCGGCGTGGGACACCAGCTGGCACGCAGCCCTCGACGCGTGCGAGCTCGACGTGGCCGAGACCGAGGCGCTCCTCGCGCGCCTGCACGCGGACGCCGAGTGGCTGCCGCCGGTGCCCGCGCCGTGGCGCGAGCCCCAGGGCCTCGGCCCCCTGCCCGGCGACCTGGTCGTCCGCGCCAGGGCGCTGCTCGCCCGCCAGCAGGCCGCCGCGGTCGCCCTGAGCGCGGCGATGACCGGCAACCGCCGCCAGCGGCGGGCGACGGCGCACCTGCGCGAGCAGGAGCGCCGCGACGCGCTCCCGGTCTACGTCGACACCGCCGTCTGAGAGCACGCACCTCCTCCTGCAGCACCCCGCGCCGCCGCGCTCCTGCCCCGTTCGGGCG
This sequence comes from Quadrisphaera sp. DVD1, assembly GCF_058932755.1. NCBI lineage: Bacteria > Bacillati > Actinomycetota > Actinomycetes > Kineosporiales > Kineosporiaceae > Quadrisphaera > Quadrisphaera sp. DVD1. The sequence continues at coordinate 33,427 of NZ_JBZYWI010000003.1, read as the reverse complement.
CAGGGGCGCGGCGGCGCTTCAGGTTCCGGCGGCACCTGCCGAAGGACTCCGTGAGCGACGGATCGCTCGCCGCACCACAGGCCACGGACCAGGCCGCCCCGCACCGAGACGCTCGGTTCTCTCGTGGAGGCCACACCCGTGTTCGACTCCGTCAGCGCCACCGCTCTGCGCAGCGCCCTCGACGGCCTCGCCGCTCGCCAGCGCGCGACCGCCGACAACGTCGCCAACATCAACACCCCCCACTACCTCGCCGCCCGGGTCGACTTCGAGGACGCCCTGCGCTCCGCGGTCGAGGGCGGCACCGGCGCCGCGACCGCGACGACGTCGCGGTCGGTGGCCCCCACCCGCGAGGACGGCAACAACGTCAACCTCGACTCCGAGACGCTGAGCAACGTCGACACGACCCTGCGCTACCAGCTGGTGACGCAGGCGCTCGACGGCAAGTACTCGGCCATCACCACCGCGCTGCGGACGAGCTGAGGCCGCCATGACCATCTTCGGAGCGATCGGGGCCGCGGGCAGCGGCATGACCGTGGCGCGCAAGTGGATCGACGCGGTCAGCGACAACCTCGCCAACATGAACACCGCCACGCGCACGGACCAGGCCGCCTTCCAGCAGCGGTACGTCATCGCGGAGGCCAAGGAGTACGGCGCCGACTACGACACCAGCAGCGGCGGCGTCGACATCGGCGGCATCGCCTTCGGCAGCGCCGAGGGCCGCCTGGTCCACGAGCCCGACAACCCGCTCGCCGACGAGGAGGGCTACGTGCGCTACCCCGACATCGACCTGGCCAGCCAGATGGGCCAGCTGATCATCGCCCAGCGCGCCTACCAGGCCAACGCTGCGGTCGTCGACCGCGCCAAGACCTCCTACGAGGCCGGCCTGTCGATCGGGAGGGGCGCATGAGCCCGGTCCTGCCGATCGGCGCCGTGGGCGCCTTCGCCGAGGGCCTGTCCGTGGCGCCGGTCGCCGGCGTGTCCGGCCCCGGCGCGGCCGCAGGCGCCTCGGCGGTCACCGGCACCGACGGGTCCGGCTTCGCCGCGACCCTCGCCTCGAGCCTCGAGCAGGTGCAGTCCCTGCAGTCCGAGTCCGCGCGGCTGGCCGTCCAGGCGGCGACGGGTGACCTCACCGACGTCCACGACTACACGATCGCCGCGACCGAGGCGAAGGTCGCCACCGAGGTCACGGTCGCCGTCCGCAACAAGGCCCTCGAGGCCTTCAACGAGATCATGAGGATCCAGGTCTGATGCAGCGCCGACTCCTCACCAGGCTCCAGGGCCTCGGTGCGACCCTGACCGCCTTCAGCCCCGCCCAGAAGGTGCTCGCCGCTCTCGGCGTGGCCCTGCTGGTGCTCGGCGGCGTGGCCTTCGCGCGGTGGGCCAGCGCCCCCAGCTACTCGCCGCTGTTCAGCAACCTCGCCGGCGCCGACGCGAGCGCCATCGTCGACGAGCTGGACGCCGCGGGCGTGCCCTACGAGCTCGCCGACGGCGGCCAGACCGTGATGGTCCCCCGGGAGGCCGTCTACGCCCAGCGCCTGAAGATGTCCGCCGCGGGGCTGCCCTCGGAGACGGGCACCGGCTACGCGCTGCTCGACGAGCAGGGCGTCACGTCCTCGCAGTTCCAGCAGCAGATCACCTACCAGCGCGCGCTGGAGGGGGAGCTGGCCAGCACGGTGGGCTCGATCGAGGGCGTCGAGACCGCGGTGGTGCACCTCGCCATCCCGGAGAAGGACGTCTTCCTCGACGAGACCGCCGACCCGACCGCCTCGGTGCTGGTCGAGACGCGTCAGGGCCGCGAGCTGACGGTGGACCAGGTCCAGTCGATCATCCACCTCGTCGCCTCCAGCGTCGACGGCATGGCGCCCGAGCAGGTCACGGTGGTGGGCGCCGACGGCGCGCTGCTGTCCGCGGCCGGCGAGGGCGCGGCCGGCGCCGGCGGCGTGCGCGAGCAGCAGACCACCGAGTACGAGCAGCGCACCCAGTCCTCCGTCCAGGCGATGCTCGACCGCGTCCTCGGCGTCGGCCACGCGGTGGCCACGGTCACCGCCGAGCTGAACTACGACGAGACCCAGCGCACCAGCGAGACGTTCTCCGCCGAGGAGGGCGTGCCGCCCCTGTCCGAGAGCACCACCACCGAGAACTACTCCGGCGCCCGCGCCGGTGTCGGCGGCGCCCTGGGCGACAACGGGGTGCTGGGCATGGACCAGACCGAGGTCGACGACGGCACCGGCACCGGCGACGGCGCCTACTCCAAGGAGTCCGCGACCCGCAACAACGCCGTGAACAAGGTGACCGAGCAGACCACCGCCGCCCCCGGCGCGGTCCGCCGCCAGTCCATCGCGGTCGTCGTCGACACCGACGCCGCCGCCGGTGCGGGGGTCGCCCAGATCACCGAGATGGTCACCGCCGCCGCCGGCGCGGACACCGCCCGCGGCGACGTCGTCTCGGTGACCCAGGCCGCCTTCGACACCAGCGCCGCCGACGCGGCGCAGGAGGCACTGGCCGCTGCCAAGGCCGCCGAGGCCGCCGCCGCGACCCGCCAGATGATCATCTACGCCGGGGTGGGGCTGCTCCTGCTCCTGCTGCTCGCGGTCGCCCTCCTGATGGCCCGCCGGGCCGCCAAGAAGCGCCGCCGCGAGGTGATCGACCTCGGCCAGCTCGACGTCCTCTACGACGAGCAGGGCCCGGTGGCCCTGGACGCCCCGCGCACCGCGGAGCTGCCCGCCCCCACCGGTCCGGACGCCGCCACCCTCCGCCGCGAGGCCGTCGGAGACCTCGTCGACCAGCAGCCGGCCGAGGTGGCCGACCTGCTGCGCGGCTGGCTCGCAGAGAAGAAGTGATCGCGATGCCCACCCTCACCGCCGCAGCGATGACCGGCCCGCAGAAGGCCGCCGTGATGCTCGTCCAGATGGGCAAGGAGCGCTCCGCCAAGGTGCTCGCCAAGATGGACGAGCTGGAGATCGAAGAGCTCATGGCCGAGGTGGTCAAGCTCGGCGACGTCCAGCCCGACACGGCCGACGAGGTGCTGCTGGAGTTCTACGGCACCCTGACCGGCTCGGGGCCCTTCTCCGCCAGCGGCGGCGCCGGGTACGCCCGCGCGCTGCTGGAGTCCTCCCTGGGGCGCGAGCGCGCCGCCGACCTCATGGACCGGGTCACCTCGGCCCAGGTCGGGCAGCCGTTCGACTTCCTCGCCGAGGCCGACGCGCGGCAGATCGTCTCCTTCGTCAACGGGGAGCACCCCCAGACCGTGGCGCTGGTCCTGGCGCACCTGCGCGCCGACCAGGCCTCCGGCGCCCTCGCCGGCCTGCCCGCGGAGCTGCAGGCCGAGGTGGCCCACCGGATCGCCACGATGGAGCGCACCAGCCCGGACGTGGTCGCCGTGGTCGCCGAGACCATCCAGCGCAAGGCCTCCACGGTGCTGACGCCGGCCTCCGTGTCGGTCGTGGGCGGCGTCCAGCCCCTCGTGGAGATCATCAACCGCGCCGACCCGGGCACCGAGAAGCACCTGCTCGAGGAGCTGGCCAAGCGCGACCCGGAGCTGGCCGAGCTCGTCCGCAGCCAGATGTTCGTCTTCGACGACATCATCTCGCTGGAGGACCGCGCCATGCAGCTGGTGCTGCGCGAGGTCGAGGCCGCCACGCTGGCGGTCGCCCTCAAGGGCGTGCGCGACGAGGTGCGGGACAAGATCCTGCGCAACGTCTCCGAGCGCGCCCGCGAGAACCTCCTCGAGGAGGTCGAGATGCTCGGCCAGGTGCGCCTGTCGCAGGCCGAGGAGGGCCGGGCGGTCGTCGTCCAGGCCATCCGCAAGCTCGAGGAGGCCGGGCAGATCACCATCCGACGGGAGTCCGACGATGAGTACGTCGCCTGACGCGGTGCTGCCGGCCACCCGGTTCGCCCCCTCGCCCCTGTCCGCGCCCGCCGGCCCGGACGCCCGGGCGGCGGTGGCGGCCGGCCGGGCGAGCGGCTACGCGGCCGGGTGGGCCCAGGGCAGCGCGGCCGCCGCGCTGCGCGAGGCCGAGCTGAGGGCCCAGCTGGTGGCCGAGGCCGAGGCGGCGCAGGCCCGGCTCACCGCCCGGGTCCAGGTCGCCCTGGACGCGCTGGAGGCCGCCGCCGACCAGATGCGCCGGCGCACCGCGCCCGCGGTGCAGGAGGCCTGCGACCTGATCGCCGCGACCGCGGTCGAGCTGGCCGAGGTCGTCGTCGGCCGCGAGGTCGCCGACGACGCCGAGCGGGGGCGCACCGCCCTGCACCGGGCGCTGGCCGCGGCGCCCGAGCACGACGAGGTCGTCGTTCGCCTCAACCCCGCCGACCTCGAGATCCTCAAGCGAACGGGTGAACCTGCCGAAGAACTCCTCGCTGCCGGCGCTCGCCGCGGCGTGGAGCTCCTGCCCGATCCGGCGCTGGCCGCCGGTGACGCGCTGGCCGACTTCCCTGGAGGACAGGTGGACGCCCGCATCGGAACGGCGCTCGAGCGCATGAGGTCGAGCCTGCGCACGGCGGCTCGCGCGTGAGCGACGCCCTCACCGCCGTGCTGGGGCGCGCCGCTGCTGCGGCCGCCCCGCAGGTCACCGGCACCGTCCGCTCGGTGGTCGGGCTCTCGATCGAGGTCGCGGGGCTCTCCCCGGCCGTCGGCGAGCTCGTGCGCGTGCTCGGCGACGACGGCGCGGCCTCCGTGGACGCCGAGGTCGTGGCCTCCAGCCGCGACAGCGTGCAGTGCATGCCGCTCGGCCACCCCGCCGGGCTGCGCGCCGGGCAGCGGGTCCTCGCGCTGGGCCGGTCCCTGCGCGCCCCCGTGGGCCGCGGCCTCCTCGGCCGCGTGCTCGACGGCCTCGGCCGCCCGATGGACGGCCGCGGGCCCCTGGACACCACCCGCTGGGAGGCCGTGGACGCCGCCCCGCCGAACGCCCTGACCCGCCAGCGCGTCGCCTCCCCGCTGCCGCTGGGCGTGCGCGCGCTGGACACCATGGTCCCGGCCGGGCGCGGCCAGCGCTTCGGCCTCTTCGCCGGCTCCGGCGTCGGCAAGTCGACCCTGCTCTCGATGATCGCCCGCGGCACCACCGCCGACGTCTCGGTGATCGCGCTGATCGGCGAGCGCGGCCGCGAGGTGCGCGAGTTCCTCGAGGACGACCTCGGCCCCGAGGGGCTGGCCCGCAGCGTCGTCGTCGTGGCGACGTCCGACGAGCCGCCGCTGGTGCGCCTGCGCGCGGCGATGGTGGCCACCTCCATCGCCGAGCACTTCCGCGACGCGGGCCTGGACGCCGTCCTCATGATGGACTCCCTGACGCGCTTCGCGATGGCCCAGCGCGAGATCGGCCTGTCGGTGGGGGAGCCGCCCGCGACGCGCGGCTACCCGCCCTCGACCTTCGCCCTGCTCCCGCGCCTGCTGGAGCGGGCCGGCACCGGCCCCACCGGCTCGATCACCGGCATCTACACGGTGCTCGTGGACGGCGACGACCACAACGAGCCCATCGCGGACGCCGCCCGCTCGATCCTCGACGGGCACGTCGTGCTCGACCGCCGCCTGGCCACCGCCGGGCACTTCCCCAGCATCGACGTCCTCGGCTCGGTCTCGCGCGTGGCCAGCCGCGTCACCACCCGCGCCCAGCGCGACGACGCCACGCACGTGCGCCGGCTGCTCGCCGCGCGCCGCGACGCGCAGGACCTCGTCGACGTCGGCGCCTACGCGGCCGGGTCCAACCCGGTGGTCGACGCCGCCCTCGCGGCCGGTCCGGCGATCGACGCGTTCCTGCGCCAGGACGTCGAGGACGTCGTGGGCGCGGACGCCGCCTGGGCCCAGCTGCGGGCCGTGGTCGCCGCGAACCCGGTCCGCGCCCTCGCGGGGGCCGGCGCATGAGCGGCTTCCGCCTCGCCGCGCTGCTGCGCGTGCGCAAGCTGCAGGAGGACGCCGCCGCCGGGCGCGCCGGGGCCGCCGCCGCGCACGCCCGCACCGCCGAGGCCGTCGTCGAGCGCCGGCGCACCGCGCTGGCCTCCGCCGCCCTGCCGGAGGACGGCGACGAGCGCATCTGGCGGGCCACGGTCGCCGGCCGCGCCGCGCTGTCGTCCATGCTCACCAGCAGCCGCGCCCTGGCCGGCGAGCGCGCCCGCGACGCCGAGCAGGCCCAGGTGGAGTGGGCCGGTGCCCGGCGCCAGGTGCGCCCGCTGGAGCGGCTGCTCGAGCGCCACCGCGAGGTCGTCGCCGCCGAGGAGCTGCGCGCCGAGCAGGTCCTGCTCGACGAGCACGCCAGCCGCTCCACGACCCCGGAGGTGCGCTCGTGAGCGCCCCGGTCGCCGCGCTGGCCGACGTCCAGTCGCGCATCAGCGCCGTCCAGGCCCGCATCGCTTCGCTGTCGGGGGTCCGGCCCCCGGTGGCCGCGGCGGCTCCGGCCGCGGCGGCCGGCACGAGCTCGCCGGCCGGCTCGGCGTCCTTCGACGACCTGCTCGCCCAGGCGACCGGCGGGGCCCCCGCCGGCCCCACCGGGGCGGACGTCGTGGAGGACGCGAAGAAGTACCTCGGCGTGCCCTACGTCTGGGGCGGCACCGACCCGAAGACCGGCCTGGACTGCTCGGGCCTGGTGCAGCGGGTGATGGCCGACCTCGGCATCGACGTCCCGCGCACCGCGGCCCAGCAGGCCACCGTCGGCACCGAGGTGCCGTCGCTCGACCAGGCCCGGCCCGGTGACCTGGTGGTCCTCAAGGGCGGTGCGCACATCGGCATCTACGTCGGCGACGGCAAGATGCTGCACGCCCCCAAGACCGGCGACGTGGTGAAGATCGCGGACGTCTACGAGACCCCGATGACGATCCGGCGCCTCGTCGGCACCGGAGCGACCAGCGCGGCCACCGGCCCGGACGCCGGCGCGTACGCCCGGCCCGCCGCGCTGCGGGGCGCGACCTCGAGCACCTCGTCGGGCCACGACGCGCTCTTCTCCGCCGCCACGGCGAAGTACGGCCTCCCGCAGGGCCTGCTCGCCGCGGTGGCCCAGACCGAGTCCGGCGGGAGGGCCGACGCGGTCAGCCCCGCCGGCGCCCGCGGCCTCATGCAGATCATGCCCGGCACCGCGGCGGAGCTGGGCGTGGACCCGATGGTCCCGGCCCAGGCCGTGGACGGCGCCGCCCGGCTGCTCGCGGACCACCTGGAGTCCTTCGGCTCCGTGGACCTCGCCCTGGCCGCCTACAACGCCGGCCCCGGTGCCGTGCGCCGGTACGACGGCGTCCCGCCCTACGGCGAGACCCAGAACTACGTCCGCAAGGTCACCGACCTGATGAGCAGGAGCGCAGCATGACGACCCTGGTCCAGACCCCCGCACCGGCCGCGACGGCCCTCGCCGGGCCCCGCCCGGCCCGCAGCACCGGCCGCGACGGCGGCGGGAGCGACTTCGCCGCCCTGCTCGGCCAGTTCGAGCCCCGACGTGCCCCCTCGGCGTCGGTGTCAGAACGAGGACGCGCTGAGGAGGGTCCTGGTTCTGACGCTCGTCCCTCCGACCGCGCTGCCGACCGCGCTGCCGACCGCGCTGCCGACGGCGCTCGCGAGGCGCGGACGACGTCGGGCAGCGGCTCCGGTGCGGTGGACGCCGAGGCGTCGCAGCTCGGTGACCAGGCAGACCCTGAGTCCGCTCCCGCAGGCACCGAGGGTGTCGACGCAGCAGCGGCGCTCGCCGCGGCCGTCCTCGCGGTGGCGCTCGACCCGGGTGCCCCCGCTGCGCCGGCCACCCCGGTGGCCGGGGCGCCGGTCGCCGAGCCGGCTGCACCGACCGCTGCGCCCGTCCCCGCGGCGATCCCCGCCGCCGGAGGAGCCGGCGAGGTGTCCGCCCTCGCGGCCGCCGCTGCCCCCGCGGCTGTGCCCGCTGCGGTCCCCGCGCCCCCCACCGCCGCGGCTGCCGCGACCTCCGCCGCTGCCCCGAGCCAGCTCGCCGACGGCGCTCCGGTCGCGCCGACCACGGCCGCCACCGCCACGCCGCCCGCCGCCGCTGCCAGCGCCCCGGCGCCGAGCGGCCAGGACGCAGGCACCTCCGGCGGGGGCGACCAGCCCCGTCAGGACGCCAGCGCGACCCCGCAGCAGGCGGCACCCGCACCCGCCGGCCCCGCGGCGGTCGCAGCCCCGGCCCAGGGGCCGGTCACCGCTCCGGGCGCGGCCCAGAGCCAGGGCGGCGTCGACCTGACCGGCCTGACGCCGGTGAGCGCACCCGCGCCCACCACCCCGGCCACCCCCGTGGCGGCGACCGCCCCGGCGACCCCGGCCGCGGCAGCCGCCCCGACCCTGCCGACCCAGCTGGTGCCCCGCCTCGCGCAGGTGCCCTCGCTCGGCCCCGGCGTCCACCGGCTGACCCTCGACGTGCAGCCCGAGGCGATCGGCTCGGTCCGCGTGATCGCCGAGATCCGCGCGGACGGCGTCCGGATCGAGCTGCTCGGCGGCACCGACGCGGCGCGCGACGCGCTGCGCCTGGCGCTGCCGGACCTGCGCCGCGACCTGGCCGCGACCGGCCTGTCCGCCTCGCTGGACCTCGGCTCGGGCACCTCCGCCGGCGGCCAGGGCCGCGGGGAGCAGACCTCCGGCGCTCCGCGCGGCACGGGGACCGGCGGGCAGCCGCAGGCGGCTCCCGTCCCGGCTCGCACCCCGCTGCTGGGAGCCGGTGGAGCGGGGCTGGATGTCCTCGCCTGAGGAGATCTCCGCCCGATCGCTCAACCGGAGCAGCGTTTCGACCGAGGGAGAAGCATGACCGCCATCACCACGGGCACCTCCGCCCAGACCGGGACCGCCGTCGTGGCCAGCGGCATGCACGGCGCCAAGGCCGTCGCCGAGGACAGGACGACGCTCGGCAAGGACGCGTTCCTCACCCTCCTGGTCACGCAGCTGCGCTACCAGGACCCGTCCTCGCCGATGGACTCGAGCCAGATGATGGCCCAGACCGCCCAGATGAGCACGGTCGAGCAGCTCACCGAGATGACCACGACCACGCGCGAGTCCTTCGCGCTCCAGATGCGCCTGTCCGCCTCGTCGCTGATCGGGCGCGAGGTCACCTGGACCGAGGGCACGGGGGAGGCGGCGGTCACCAGGACCGGCACCGTCGACGCCGCCTCGTTCGCCGGGTCCGTGCCCACCGTCCGGGTCGGCGACGCCGAGATCGCGCTCGACGCGGTCTCGGCGGTCCGCCCCGTCACCGGTGCGCCCGCCCCCGAGACCGCCTGACCGACCCCGCACCTCCCGCCCACCCCGCCAGCTCCCCCCACTGCTCCAGGAGGACCCGTGCTCCGCTCCCTCTACGCCGGCATCAGCGGCCTGCGCTCGCACCAGACGATGATGGACGTCACCGGCAACAACATCGCCAACGTCAACACGACGGGCTTCAAGGCCTCGGCGACGCAGTTCCAGGACACCCTCAGCCAGCTGGTGCAGGCCGCCGGCGCCCCGCAGAACGGCCAGGGCGGCACCAACCCGGCCCAGGTGGGCCTCGGCGTCCGCGTGGCCGGCATCGCGACCAGCTTCACCCAGGGCGCGGCGCAGCTGACCGGCAAGAGCACCGACCTGATGATCTCCGGCGACGGCTTCTTCGTGGTCGAGTCCGGCGGCGAGCAGATGTACTCGCGCGCCGGCGCCTTCAACTTCGACGCCACCGGCAAGCTCGTCACCCCCGACGGCGGCGTGCTCCAGGGCTGGGCCGCCACGAACGGCACCGTGGACACCAACGGCGCCATCGGCGACATCCAGCTGCCCGTGGGCACCCTCATGCAGCCGCGGGCCACGACCGGGGTGACCTACAAGGGCAACCTGGCCTCGGACACGGCCAACGGGGTCGCCCTGGCCGACGTGAGGATCCCCGTCTACAACGGCCTGGGCACCGAGTCCGAGGTCTCGGTGACCCTGACCCGCGTCATCGACGCGGGCGACGCCGCCGCCACCCCGCCCCGGGCCGCCTTCAACGGCTGGCGCGCCTCCGGCGGCGGCAGCGGCGACATCGTCTTCAACGCGGACGGCACGCTGAACGGCGCGGCGACGACCTTCGACATCGGTGGGCTGACGCCGGACATCACGGGCCTCACCGGCTACGCGGGCGGCGGGGAGAGCACGATCAAGGCGACCGAGCAGGACGGCTACGAGGCCGGCACCCTGACCTCGTTCACCCTCGGCCCGGACGGCACCCTCACCGGCACGTTCAGCAACGGCCTCAAGCAGTCGATCGGCCGGGTCGCGATGGCGACCTTCGCCAACCCGACCGGCCTGGAGAAGTCGGGCAGCTCGCTGTACCGCACCACGGCCAACTCGGGGAACCCCGAGGTCGGCACCGCCGGCACCGGCGGGCGCGGCACCCTCACCGGTGGCGCGCTGGAGATGTCCAACGTGGACCTCTCCCAGGAGTTCACGAACCTCATCGTCGCCCAGCGCGGCTTCCAGTCGAACTCGCGCGTCATCACCACCTCCGACGAGCTGCTCCAGGAGCTGGTGAACCTCAAGCGCTGACGCGTCCGCGCACGACGAGCACCCCGCACCCGCCCCTCCCGGGGCCGGGGGCGGGGTGCTCGTCCGTTCGGGTGCGCTCGGGCCCGGCCTCCCGCTCCACCCTCACGAGCGCGCGACCAGCGCCGATGGACCCCCTGAGAGGGACCACGGACGGTTCCCCGCCCCACCACCCAAGGACGGCTCCTGTGATCGTCGTGACGCGCCTGAACGGCCCCCCGTTCGCGGTCAACCCTGACCTGCTCGAGCGGGTGGAGTCGACGCCGGACACCATCCTCACCCTCATCGACGGCACGAAGTACGTCGTCACCGAACCGGTCGAGGAGGTCGTCCGCCGCGTCCGCGAGTACCGCGCGACGATCATCGCGACCGCGCACGCCCTGGAGCGCAGCAACGACGCGGACGACGAGGACGCCGCCGCCACGAGCTGCCACCACGACGGACGCCCGCACCTGTCCGCCGTCGCGAACCCCTCGACCCCGGCCGGAGGCTCCTGATGGATCCCGCGACCCTGATCGGGCTCGCCCTCGCGTTCGGCGCCATCCTCGGCGCGATCATCCTCGAGGGCTCCAGCCCCATGTCGGTGGTCCTGCCGGCCCCGATGCTGCTCGTCATCGTCGGGACCATCGGCGCCGCGATCGCCGGCGTCCGGATGGCCGACCTGGGCCTCATCATCAAGGCCACGATCAAGGCGCTGACCGGCAAGGCCGTCGACCCGCACGCCACGATCGACGTCGTCGTCTCCCTGGCCGAGAAGGCCCGGCGCGAGGGCCTGCTGGCCCTGGAGGACGCCGCCAAGGAGGTCGACGACGAGTTCCTGCGCAACGGCCTGCAGGCCGCCATCGACGGGGCCGACCCCGAGGACCTGCGCGAGATGCTCCTGGACAAGGTGGAGGCCAAGCGCGGCAGCGACAAGGTCGGCGCGCAGTTCTACGCCAACATGGGCGGCTTCGCGCCCACCGTCGGCATCATCGGCACCGTCGTCAGCCTCGTGCACGTGCTGGAGAACCTCTCCGAGCCGGCCGAGCTCGGCCACATGATCGCCGCCGCCCTGGTGGCGACCTTCTGGGGCCTGCTGAGCGCCAACATCATCTACCTGCCGATGAGCAACCGGCTCAAGCGCCTCTCGGAGACCGAGTGCGCCCAGATGGGCCTCGTCGTCGAGGGCCTCATGGCCGTGCAGGCCGGCGCCAACCCCCGGATGGTCGGCCAGCGCCTGCGCGCGCTGGTGCCCGAGCCCGCGAAGGCCGCCGCCTGATGTCCGGCCACGGCAAGGGCCACGGCGGGAAGCGCGCCCGCGGAGGCGGCCACGAGGAGGAGCACGAGAACCACGAGCGCTGGGCGGTCAGCTACGCCGACATGATGACGGTGCTCATGGCGCTGTTCCTCGTGCTCTACGCCATGAGCTCGGTGGACTCGGCGAAGTACGACCAGCTCCGCGAGAGCCTCGCGGCCGGCTTCGGCAACCACGTGCTGGACTCCGGCGGCTCGATCCTCGCCGACGCCGGCAGCACGCCGAACCCGGTCGAGGTGGTCACCTCCTCCGACGGCGACACCTCGGCCCCGGTCGACCCCGGCGCGCTCCCGCAGGACGTCGCGGGCGACGCGGCGACGTCGAACGCGGGCCCGGACGCCGAGACGGCCGCCCGCCAGGAGGCCGCCCGGCTCGAGGCGATCCGCGACGAGATCGCCGCGGCGCTGGTGTCCCAGGGCCTGGCCGACCGCGTGGACATGACCATCACCAAGCGCGGCCTCAAGGTGACCCTGGTGGCCGACGAGGTCTTCTTCGAGAGCGCCAGCGCCACGATCCGCCCGGTCGGGCAGTCCGTGGTCGACACCGTCGCCCCCGTGCTGTCGGTGCTGACCGAGGACGTCGCGGTGGAGGGCCACGCCAACCACCTCGCGCTGAACCCGCGCGCGGCCTACCCGACGAACTGGGAGCTCTCGGCCGCACGGGCCACGGCCGTCCTGCGCCGCCTCGTCGCCGGCGGCGTCGCCGGTGAGCGGCTGGCCGCCGTCGGCCTCGGCGACACCCACCCCCTGTACCCCGCGTCCGACCCGCGCGCCATCGACGGCAACCGCCGGGTCGACGTCGTCGTCCTGTCCGACCAGCCCGCCGACGTGCGGGAGCTCGTGCCCGGCTTCGCCGGCACCACCCCAGGAGAAGCCGAATGAGTGAGCAGAGGGTCATGTCCGGCGGCGGCGCCGCCCGGTCCGGCGGCGCCGGTGGCAAGGAGACCAAGGACAAGGACGCCAAGGGCGGCGGCGGCGACGCCTCCGAGAAGAAGGGCGGCAAGAAGAAGCTGCTGATCATCGTCGCGGCGGTGCTCGTCGTCGCCGCAGCGGCCTGGTTCTTCCTGCTCAAGCCCGCGCCGGCCGAGGCCGACGCCGAGCCCGAGCTCGTCGCGGGGGAGGTGCTGCCTCTGGAGGCGATCAGCATCAACCTCGCCGACGGCCACTACCTCAAGCTGGGCCTGGCGCTGCAGCTGGTCGAGGGCGCCGGCGCCCACACCCCGATCGACGGCAGCAAGGCGATGGACGCCGCGATCGCGCTCTTCAGCGGCCGGGACATGGCCGAGGTGGGCGACGCGGCGCACCGCGAGGAGCTCAAGGCCGAGCTCAAGCACACCCTCGAGGAGGCGTACCACCACGAGGTGATGGACGTGTACTACACGCAGTACGTCATGCAGTAGCAGCGCCCACCACCGCCGAGACGGGAGGGTGGCGCCGGGAGGACCCGGCGCCACCCCCCCCGCCCCCCTGCACCGTCACCCTGATGGCTCAACCTTTCGGCGCCACGTGCCGATGGGCCTCCTGTGAGCGTGCAGACCCCCTCCCCGCCGACGTCGCGCAAGCGCCGCCGCGGGATCGTCACCCCGTACGACTTCCGCCGGCCCACCACGCTGGCCCGTGAGCACACCCGTGCCCTGGAGGTCGCCTTCGAGACCTTCTCCCGGCAGTGGTCCACCGCGCTGCTGACCCGGCTGCGCACCCCCGCCCAGGTCACCCTGACCGCGGTCACCGCGCAGACCTACGACGAGTACGTCCGCGCCCTGCCGCTCCACTCGGTGCTCGTCACCTTCAGCCCCGACGAGGAGTCCACCGCCGGGGTGGTGCAGCTCGACATGACCACGGCCCTGGACTGCATCGACTTCATGCTGGGCGGGCGCGGCGGGGGTGACCACCCCGAGCGCGAGCTCACCGAGATCGAGGGCCGGCTGCTCCGCGAGCTCGTCACCAAGGCCCTCGCCGACCTCGGCTACGCCCTGACCGACCTCATGCCGTTCGCCCCGACCGTGCGGGGGGTGGACTACAACCCCCAGTTCCTCCAGGCCGCCGGCGCCGCCGACGTGGTCGTCGTGGCCACGCTGGGGATCGCGCTGGGCGAGGACGCCGAGCCGGTCGAGGGCACGATCATGCTGCCGACGGACCGGATGGTCAGCCGCCTGCGCGAGGCCGCCGGCGACCGCGCCCGCTCCGAGGACCAGCTGCGCGCCCAGCGCAAGGCCGGCGAGGTGCTCTCCCGCGCCGTCCCCGAGGTGCCCATCGAGGTCTCCGCCCGCTTCTCCCCGCGCAGCGCCCTGCCGGAGGAGGTCCTGTCCCTGTCCGTCGGGGACGTGCTGCGCCTGACCCACCCCACCACCCGTCCACTCGACGTCGTCACGGCTGACGTCGTCCTCGCCCGCGCCGTCGCCGGCACGAGCGGAAGCCGGCTGGCCTGCCTCGTGGTCAGCCCCGAGGAGGAGAGCACCCGATGAGCGAGACCCAGACCACCCCGAACGCCCTGACCGAGCTGGTCCTGACCGCCGCCGCGGCCGCCGCCGCGGTCCTGCCCGCCCCGCTGCCCCTGGTGCCCGGCGCGGCCGACGGCTCCCAGGTGCCCGACCCGGGCGCCACCGCCGTCCAGGCCTCCTTCACCGGCGCCGTCTCCGGCGAGGTCGTCGTCATCGTCGACCCCACCGTGGTCGAGGCGCTGGCGAGCGCCGAGGGGGGTCCCCTCCCGGTCGAGGACGCCGTCCGCCCCGCGCTGGAGGCCGTCGTCGCCACGCTCGGCATCGCCGTCCTGGCCCCGGCCCGGGCGACGACCGCGGCCGAGGTCCTGGGCCTGCCGGGCCTCGAGCTGGTGCCGCTCGTCGGGGGCGGCGTCGTCTCCGGCTGGGTGGGCCTGCGCCTGCACGGCACGACCGCCGAGGGCCCGCTGGCGGTGCCGGCCCAGCGCGGCCCTCGCTCCGCGGCTGCGAACCTCAGCCTGCTCCGCGACGTGGAGATGACCATCACCGTCGAGCTCGGCCGCGCCCGCCTGTCGGTGCGCGAGCTGCTCGCCCTGGTGCCCGGCTCGGTCGTCGAGCTCGACCGCGCCGCCGGCGCCCCGGCCGACCTCATGGTCAACGGCCGCCTCCTGGCCCGCGGCGAGGTCGTCGTCGTCGACGAGGACTACGGCATCCGCATCACCGAGATCGTCGAGCCCGGCGGAGAGGGCTGAACCGACCGTGGACCCCCTCTCGCTGCTCCTGCGCGTCGCGCTGTCCCTGGCGTGCGTGCTGGGACTCATCTGGCTGCTGGCCCGCGGCGGCCGCCGCCGCTCCGGCGGCCGGGTCGCGGCGGCCGGCCGCTTCACCGTGGTCGGCCGCCAGTCCCTGGGCCGCCACGCCGGCGTCGCCGTCGTGCGGGTCGGCGAGCGGGCCCTCGTCCTCGGCGTCACCGAGCAGTCGGTGCAGCTGCTGGCCGAGACCGACCTGGCCTCGGTGCTGGGCGAGCCCGAGGCGGTCGAGCACCGCACCGCGGTGCAGCTGCCGGTCGGGGCCTCCGTGGAGGCCCTGCCCGCCGCCGCAGCGGCCGCACCGTCCCCGCGCTCCGCGCTGGACGGCTCGGCGCTGTCGCCCCAGACCTGGAGCCGCGCCCTCGAGGCGCTGCGCGAGAGGACCACGCGAGGATGAGCACTGCGACCTCCCCGCACCGCCGCCCCCGCGCGCTGGTGCGGGCGACCACCGCTGCCCTCCTGGGGCTGGGCGTGCTCCTCGGCGCCGCGGTAGCCACCGCTCCGGCGGCCGCCGCCGCGCCGGTGCCCGTGGCCGCGACGGTGTCCGTGGTCACCGGCGTCCAGGCCGCTCCGGTCGCCCCCACGCCGCCCACCGACCCGTCGGTGCAGGCCCTGCCGGGCGTGAACGTCGACGTCAACGGCGTGGACGGCAAGCCCAGCTCGACCGTGACCCTCATCCTGGGGATCACCGTCCTGGCCGTCGCGCCGGCCGTCCTGCTGATGATGACCGCGTTCACCAAGATCATCGTGGTGCTGAGCATCACCCGCAACGCCCTGGGGCTCGCCAGCGCACCGCCCAACCAGGTGCTCGCCGGCCTGGCGCTGTTCCTGACCCTGTTCATCATGGGCCCGGTCATCTCCGAGGTGAACGAGACCGCCGTCCAGCCGTTCCTCGACGGGTCCATCACCCAGGGCCAGGCCTTCGAGACCGGCGCCGAGCCGGTGCGCGAGTTCATGCTCGGCCAGACCCGCCCGGAGGACCTGGCGCTGATCAGCCGCGCCGCGGACCAGCCCAACCCGGCGACCCGCGCCGACACGCCGCTGCTGACCCTCGTGCCGGCCTTCGTCCTCTCCGAGCTGCGCGCCGCCTTCATCATCGGCTTCGTCGTCTTCGTGCCGTTCCTCGTCATCGACATCGTCGTCTCGGGGTCGCTGATGGCGATGGGCATGATGATGCTGCCGCCGGTCACCGTCGCGCTGCCCTTCAAGCTGCTGCTCTTCGTGCTCGTCGACGGCTGGGGCCTCATCGTCACGGCCCTGGTGGGGAGCTACTCGTGAACGACGCCACGGTCCTCGACATCGCCCTGCAGGCGATGGTCGTCGCGGCCAAGCTCTGCGCCCCGGTCCTCCTGACCGCCCTGGTGCTCGGCTTCGCGATCTCGCTCTTCCAGTCCGTCACCCAGATCCAGGAGCCGACGCTGAGCTTCGTCCCCAAGGCGATCGGCGTGGGCGTGGCGCTGCTGGTCACCGGCAACTGGATGCTCCACGAGCTCATGTCCTTCACCACCGGTCTCTACGACCGCATCCCCGCCCTGCTCTCGGCCGGCTGAGCGCCGTGACGCTGCCCTCGCCCGCGACCCTGTCCCTGGGCGTCCCGCTCGACTCCGTGGTCGTGACCCTCCTCGTCATGCTGCGCATCACCACGTGGCTCGTCATCGCGCCGCCGTTCTCCCACCGGGCCATCCCGGCGCGGGTCAAGGCGCTGCTGGCCCTGGCGCTGTCCCTGGCCGTGGCCCCCGGCGTGGACGCCCCCGAGCTCGGCCTGGACGCCGGGCCGCTCGTGGTCGCGGCCTCCCAGCAGGTGCTGGTCGGCGGGGCGCTGGGGTTCCTGTGCTACCTGGTCTTCGCCGCGGTGCAGGCCGCCGGCGACCTGCTCGACGTCTTCGGCGGCTTCCAGGTGGCCGCGGCGTTCGACCCGCAGATGCAGAGCAACGGGGCGACGTTCGGCAAGCTCTACCAGTTCACCGCGATCGTCCTGCTCTTCGCCAGCGACGGGCACCTGATCGTCCTGCACGGCCTGCACCGCAGCTTCGCGGTGCTCGGGGTCGACGAGGTGCTGTCCCTCGAGGTGATGGCCCGCGTGGTCACCGAGGGCACCGGGCAGCTGATGCTGGCGTCGCTGCAGATCGCCGGCCCCCTCATCGCCGTCCTCTTCCTCACCGACGTCGGCCTCGGCCTGCTCACCCGCGCCGCCCCGGCCCTCAACGCCTTCTCCCTCGGCTTCCCGCTCAAGATCTTCATCACCCTCAGCCTGGCCGGGATCGCCGTCGCGGTCCTGCCGCAGGTCGTCGACTCCCTGGCCCGGGACGCCGCGCTGCAGTCCCTGGCCACCGCGGGGGCCGGCCGGTGAGCGGGGGCGAGGACAAGACCGAGAAGCCCACCGCCAAGAAGCTCAAGGAGGCGCGCCAGCAGGGCCAGGTCGCCAAGTCGGCCGACCTGGGGGCCTGGCTGGGCGTCGGAGCGGCCGCGGCCGTGCTGCCGATGACCATCGCGACCGGCCGCGAGCGGGCCGTGGCGATGTTCGACGGGCTGGACGAGGTGGCGCGCGACCCGGAGCCGGCGCGGATGTTCGCGGCGCTGGCGGAGGGCGCAGCGGCGATCGCGCCGATCCTCGGCCCGCTCACCGCGGTCACCGTCGTCGTGGCGATCGCGGCCGCGGTCGGCCAGGGCGGCCTGCACTTCGCCTCGAAGGCCGCGAAGCCCAGCGCCAAGAACCTCAACCTGCTCAAGGGCGTCAAGCGCCTGTTCGGCCCTCAGTCCTGGTGGCAGGGCGCCAAGGCCCTCCTCAAGACGGTGGCCATCGGCATCGTGCTCTACATGACCGTCCAGGGGCTGGCCCCGCTGCTGCTCTCGGCCGGCTCCCTGCCGCTGAGCAGCCTCACCGCCGTCGTCTCCGGCGGCGCGGCGTCGCTGGTGCGCACCGCGGTGCTCGTCGGCCTGGTGCTGGGCGTCGCCGACTTCGCCGTGGTCAAGCGCCGCACGATGAAGCAGCTGAAGATGACCAAGAAGGAGGTCCGGGACGAGCACAAGCAGAGCGAGGGCGACCCCATGCTCAAGGGGGCGATCCGCTCCAAGCAGCTCGCCATGAGCCGGAACCGGATGATGGCCGAGGTGCAGAAGGCCGACGTGGTCCTGGTCAACCCCACCCACGTCGCCGTGGCCCTGCGCTACGACAAGGACAAGGGCGCCCCCCGCGTGGTGGCCAAGGGCTCCGGCCACGTGGCGGCGCGCATCCGCGCCAAGGCCGCCGAGCACCGCGTGCCGATGGTGGCCGACGTGCCGCTGGCCCGGGCCCTGCACTCCGCGTGCGAGCTGGGGGAGGAGATCCCGCCGCACCTGTACGCGTCGGTGGCCCGGGTGCTCGCCTTCGTCATGGCGCTGCGCCGCAGGGGCAGCGCCGCCGGGATCCACACCTCCCCGGCGGCGAGCCTGGCCGGCTGAGGCGCGGCGGCGGCTGGGCCGACCGGGGGAACCCGCTGCAGCGCCGCCGCCCGCCCGCCGATGTCGGGAGCGGGAGGGAGAGCGCCATGGAGATCGGACCCATCCAGGGGCAGCCACCGGCGGTGCCCGTCGTGACCGCGGTGCCCGGTGCCGGGGGAGCGCGCACCGACGCCGACGGCGGCGCGCGCACGAGCGCGGTGTCGCGCCCGGGCGCCGTCGAGCACGCCGCCGGCCAGCTCGGGCTCACCAGCGCGCAGCTGCTCGGCGTCCTCACCGACGACGACCGCGAGGTGCTCGCCGCCGCGGCCCACGCCGAGTCGGTGCAGGCCGCCGTGGCCACCGAGCGCTACCTGGGCCGGCTGTGGACCGACCTCACCGTGGGCGACGCGCAGGCCCTGCAGGTGCGGTACGTGCGCAGCCTGTACCCGATCGAGCCCGCCCACCTGGCCGGGATCATCGCCTACCTGGAGTCGCGCGTCAGCGAGCGCGAGGCGCCGGCGAGGCCCCGCGGCACCCCGCGCGTCGACCGCGTCCTGTAGGGGGCCGGGGCCGGTCCCGGGCCGGCTCAAGGTTCTGGGCGCTGCCGCCGATGACCCCTCTGCCAGGACGGCGCAGCACGGCCACGGACGGGCCCGACAGCAACGGGGAGCACCTCACCCCGGAACGGACGGATGTTGAGCCCTCGTCGCTGGACCAAGTACGCCATGCCCGTGGGCGTGGTGGGCATCGTCCTCCTGCTGGTCATCCCCCTGCCGGCAGTCCTGCTCGACCTCCTCATCGCGGTGAACATCACCGGCGCCCTCGTCATCCTCATGACGAGCATGTACGTGCGCCGCCCGCTGGAGTTCTCGATCTTCCCGTCGCTGCTGCTGGTGGCGACGCTGTTCCGCCTCGGGCTCAACGTGGCCTCCACCCGGCTCGTGCTCTCCGAGGGCTACGCCGGCAAGGTCATCGACGCCTTCGGCCACTTCGTCGTCGGCGGCTCGCTCGTCATCGGCCTCGTGATCTTCCTCATCCTCGTGGTGATCCAGTTCGTCGTCATCACCAACGGCGCCGGCCGCGTCGCCGAGGTGGGCGCCCGCTTCACCCTCGACGCGATGCCCGGCAAGCAGATGGCGATCGACGCCGACCTCAACGCCGGCCTCATCGACGAGGACACGGCGCGCACGCGGCGCGCGGACGTCACCGCCGAGGCCGACTTCTACGGCGCGATGGACGGCAGCTCGAAGTTCGTCAAGGGCGACGCCATCGCCGGCATCATCATCACGGTCATCAACCTCGTCGGCGGGTTCGTCATCGGCATGCTCCAGCGGGGCATGGCGCCGGGGGAGGCCCTGGAGACCTACAGCCTGCTGACCATCGGCGACGGCCTGGTCACCCAGATCCCGGCCCTGCTCATGTCGGTCGCCACCGGCCTCATCGTCACCCGCTCCACCACCCAGGGCGACCTGGGCACCGACGCCGCCACCCAGCTGCTGCGCCACCGCCCGGCCCTGCGGATCGCCGGTGCCGGCGCCCTGGCCATCGCCCTCATCCCCGGCCTGCCGAAGCTGCCGTTCCTCGTCATCGCCGGCGCCCTGCTGCTCGTGGCCCAGCGCGTGCCCGCCGACCCCGACGCGGAGGCCGGCCACGGCGAGGAGGCCGGCACCGCGCTCGTCGCGGCGCCGGAGACCCCCGAGCAGCTCATGCAGCAGATGCGCGTGGACCCGCTGGAGATCGTGCTCGCCCCCGACCTCGTCGACCTGGTCGACGCCGCCAGCGGCGGGGACCTGCTGGACCGGGTGCGCTCCCTGCGGCGCAAGGTCGCCCTCGAGCTCGGCGTGGTGGTGCCGCCGGTGCGCACCCGCGACTCCATCGACCTGCCGCTGTCGAGCTACGCCGTCCGGATCTCCGGGGTCCAGGTGGGGGCCGGCTTCGCCCCGCCGGGCAAGGTGCTGGCCCTGGGCGACGCGCTCGACGGCCTGCCGGGCCAGACGACGACCGAGCCGGTCTTCGGGCTCGCGGGCAAGTGGGTGCCCGCCGAGATGCGGCACCAGGCCGAGCTGACCGGCGCGACCGTCGTCGACCGGGCGTCGGTGCTCATCACGCACCTGGCGGAGATCGTCCGCGACAACGCGCCGCGCCTGCTCAGCCGCGAGGACGTGCGCACTCTCACCGACGCGCTCAAGCAGACCGACCCCGCCGTGGTGGAGGAGCTGGTGCCGAACCTGCTCAGCCTCGGCGAGGTGCAGCGGGTGCTGCAGGCGCTGCTCGAGGAGGGCGTGCCGGTGCGCGACCTCGGTCGCATCTTCGAGGGGCTCTCGCTGCGCGCCAAGGGCGGGGCCGACCTGGACGCCCTGGTCGAGGCCGCCCGCACTGCCCTGGGCCCGGCCGTGGCCGCCGCCCACGTGCAGGACGGCGTGCTGCGGGTGCTCACGCTCGACCCGCTGCTCGAGCACCAGCTCGTGGAGTCGCTGCGGGTCACCGACGCCGGCACGCAGCTCAGCGTCGACCCGGCCCGCGTGGAGCGGCTGGTCGACGAGATCGGCCGCAGGCTCGCCCGGGCCGAGGACCAGGGGTGGGCGCCGGTGCTCGTCTGCGCTCCCGCCCTGCGCTCGCCGCTGCGGCGGCTGGTCGCCATGGCGGTGCCCCGGGTGGCCGCACTGTCCTACGCCGAGGTCTCCGGACCCGGCCTGATGATCGAGACCGTGGGGGTGGTCAGCGGTGCTGACGCAGTTGCTGCTTGAGGGTCCGGCGATCGAGCCGCTGCTGGCGCGGGTGCGCGCCGAGCACGGCCCCTCGGCGCGGATCGTGCGCGCCGAGCGGGTCCGCGTGGGCGGCTTCGCGGGCTTCTTCTCGCGCCAGCGCTTCGAGGTGACGGTCGAGGTCGCCCTCGGGGACGCCGCGCCGGCGGCGCCCGCGCCGGCCCCGGTGCAGGCCCCGGTGCAGGCCCCGGTGCAGGCCCCGGTGGAGGCCGTGGCGCGCGTCTCGGTGCCTTCCTCCGTGCCCGCCTCCGTGCCCGCTCCCCGGACTGCACCGACCGCGCCCGCCGATGCCGGGGGCCTCGAGGCCCTGCTCGCCGCCGCGGAGAGCGCCGAGCACCTCACCGAGCAGGTGGCCCTGTCGACCGCCACCGCCCCCGCCCCTGCACCCGCCGCGGCCGTCGACGGCCACCGCGCCCTGTCGACCCAGGCGCCGGAGTTCACGGCGCTGCTCGACAGCGTTCGCCTGGCGCTGGAGACCCCCGCGCCCGCGGCGGCTCCGGCTCCGCCGGCCCCGGTCGCGGCCCCGGTCGCTGCCCCGGTCGTCGCCCCGGTGGTGGCGGAGGCGGCCCCGGCCGAGCCCCGGCGCGGCCGCAGGGCCGTGCCGTCCCTGGGCCGGATCCCCACCCCCGGCGGCGCCAGCGGGAAGGCGCTGGACGGCGTCCTCTTCCCGGCGCCGCGCGCCGACGCCTCCGTCATCCCGCTCGTCGCCGGGACCGGCGCTCTGCACCAGCAGCTGGCGGGCCTCGGCCTGCCCGCGGACCTGTGCAACGGCCTGCCCGGCGACCTGTCCGCGGCGCTGCCCGTGCTGGCCAGCCGGCTGCGCGCGCGCACCAGCGCGCCGCGCGTGCCGCTGCGCCCCGGCTCGGTCGTCGTCGTGGTCGGCCGCGCCTCCGCGGCCCTCGGCGTCGCCGAGCAGCTCGCGGCCCGGATGGGCCTGACCCGCCAGGACGTGCGCCTCCTCGGCGGGCCCGAGGGAGCGGTCCCGCGCACCCGCAGCCTCAAGGACGCCCGCTCGGCCGCCCGCTCGGCGGCCCGGGCGCGCTCGCGGGGCCGGTCGATGGTGGTCGTCGTCGACGCCGCCCTGGGCGAGGACACCGCCGTCGCGCGGGCCGGCGTCGACGCGCTGCGCGCCGACCAGTGCTGGGCCGTGGTCGAGGCCACCGCCAAGACCGCCGACACCGCGCGGTGGATGCGCCAGGTGGCGCCCGCCGTCGACGCCGTGGCGGTGCGCGGGCTCGCCGCGACGGCCGACCCGGTCGCCGTGCTGGGGCTGCCCGCGCCGGTGGCGCTGGTCGACGGCCGGCAGGCCGACGTCCGCTCGTGGCTGTCGCTGATCGGCGCGCGCCTGGTCGAGGACATGGTGGACGGCGCCCTCGCGGGCCCGGCCGCCTCCCTCGAGGCCGCGGGAGCCGTGGCGTGAGCGCGCTGGACCTGCCGCTGTCCCTGCCGGGCCTGAACGCCCGCGTGAGCGTCGTGGACTCCTCCGGCCGCAGCCGTCCCAGCCGGGTCGAGGACCTGGACGAGGGCTGGCTGGCCGTGGCCGCGCCGAGCTTCCCCGGCGACGTCGAGCCGCCCGAGGAGGGGCAGGCCTACGAGCTGGTCTGGCCCACCACCCGCGCGGCGCTGGTGGTCCAGGTCGTCCTGCGCGAGCGCGTGCCGGGCGCGGTGCCGCTGTGGTGGCTGCAGCCGGTCGGCGACATCGTCGTCAACCAGCGCCGCTCCTTCGTGCGGGCCCCGGCCGTCGTGGCCAGCACCCGCCTCACGTGGCTCGTGCCGGACGAGGGCATCGCCGAGGGGGAGGTCCTCGACCTCAGCGAGGGCGGGATGCTGGCGCTGGTCACCGGCTGGCGCGGCCGCGCGGGCAGCGCCGTGGTCGCCGACGTCGAGATCGGCGGCGAGCACGAGGGCCAGTTCGCCCTCACCGGCACCGTCCTGCGGGCCACCAGCCGCGCGCTGGCCACCGAGGTGGCGGTCCAGTTCCACCAGCCGGTGCCCGGTGCGGACGCCATCCGCCGGCACGTCTTCGCCTGGGACCGGCGCTTCCGGCGCGAGCGCTGACCGCAGGGCCCTATCGTGGGGGGATGCTGGTCCTCACCCGTCGCGCCGGCGAGAGCGTCGTCATCGGGGGCAACGTCGTCGTCACGGTCGTCGAGGTCCGCGGAGACGTGGTCCGGGTCGGCATCGAGGCCCCCCGCGAGGTGCAGGTGCACCGCGAGGAGGTCTTCCGCGCCGTGCGCGAGGCGAACCTCGCGGCGGCTGCCGCCACCACGAGCCCGGCGGCGCTCGACGCGCTGCGCTCGGGGCTCAGGCCTCCCGCATCTCCGTGACCAGGCTGGCCACCACGGCCCGCAGGTCGCCCCCCGACGCCGCGGCGACCGCGCGCTGCCGCTGGTAGCTCGCGCCGCGGCGCGGGATCTCCGCCACGGAGGCCAGCTCGTCGCGGCAGCCCAGCCGCGCGGCGGTGGAGGCCAGGCGCTCGAGCAGGTCGTCCAGGTCGTCGGTCACGAGCCGCTCGCGGCCGGCCGCGTCGAGGATGATCTCGGCGTCCAGGCCGTAGCGGGCGGCGCGCCACTTGTTCTCCTGCACGTGCCACGGCGGCATGGTCGGCAGCTCCTCGCCGGCCTCCAGCCGCGCGTCGAGGTCGACGACGAGGCAGTGCACCAGGGCCGTGAGCGCTGACAGCTCGCGCAGGCTCGGCACGCCGTCGCAGACCCGCACCTCGATCGTGCCCAGCCGGGGCGAGGGCCGGATGTCCCACCGGATGTCGCTGAAGCCGTCGATCACGCCGGTGACGAGCATGTCGTCGACGTAGGACTCCAGCTCGGGCCACGTGGCGAACTGGAACGGCAGGCCCGCCGTCGGCAGCTGCTGGAACATCAGCGCCCGGTTGCTCGCGTAGCCGGTGTCGGTGCCGGCCCAGTACGGCGAGGACGCCGACAGCGCCTGCAGGTGCGGGAACTGGTTGAGCAGCGAGTTGAGGATCGGCAGCACCTTGTGCACCGAGGAGATCCCCACGTGCACGTGCACGCCCCAGATGAGCATCTGGCGCCCCCACCACTGCGTGCGCTCGATGAGCTCGGCGTAGCGGGGGCTCTCGGTCAGGTGCTGCTCGCTCCACTGCGCGAACGGGTGGGTGCCGGAGCTCACGACCTCCAGGCCGAGCGGGTCGGTGGCCGCGCGCACGACGCGCAGGCTGTCGCGCAGGTCGTCCATCGCCTCGCCGACGGTGTCGCAGATCCCCGTCACGACCTCGACGGTGTTGCGCAGCAGCTCCTTGGTGATCCGCGGGTTCTCGGCCGCGCCCTCGGGCCGGACGGCGTCCAGCACCTCGCCGGCGCCGTTGACGAGGTCGCCGGTGGCGCGGTCGACCAGCGCCATCTCCCACTCCACGCCCAGCGTCGGGCGGGGGGAGGGGGTGAAGGGCACGCTCACGCGCGGATCCTCGCAGACGGGGCGGGCGCGGTGCAGGCCCCGCGCGAGGGCGTCAGAGGGCTCGGACGAACAGGGCCAGCGCGACCGCGATGACGACCACGACGATGCCGATCGCGATCGCGGCGTTGGCGCCCCTGCCGGGCAGCTTCGGCTCGTTGAAGGAGACGCCGCTCATGCCCGACTCCGCCGGCGGGGTGTCGCCCGGCTGGACGGAGCCACCGGGCGTGAGGCCGGTCGTCTCCTCGGGCGTCGGGTCCGGGCTCTTGCTGACGTCGCTCACGGCACCACTGTGCGCGCGAGCGGGTGGTCGTGCACGGTGAGCGGTGCGGTGAGCGACGCCCGACGGGGTGGAGCGGACCGGGAACAACCCGGCGTCCCGTAGCCTTGACACCACTGACGGCGCTCTCGCCGTCCACCCGCGGGCCCTCGGGCCCGCGCGGTCGCTCGTGGAACGTGATCTGACGACCTGGTGCACCGGCACGCCCGGCAGCCACCGCAGCGTCGTCCTGCCGCGGACTCGACAACGCGCGGCCACCCACGACGATCGACCAGGAAGGTCCACGTGCAGAGCACGGACTCACCCCGCTCCACCCCCCGCAGCGCCGGCCCCCGCCCCGGGCGCCCCACCGCTCCCCGCTCCCGGCCCGCCTCCTCCGGTGGCCACTCCGGGTCCTCCTCCCGCTCCGGCTCCTTCGGCCGCAGCTCGGGCCCGCGCCGCTCCTCGGGCACCAGCGCCCTGCGCCCCTCCCGCGCCTCGGCGCTGGAGCAGGCCCTGACCGACTCCGCGGCCCTGCCGCTGCCCGAGTCCCCGACCTTCACCGGCCTGGGGCTGTCCGAGCGGCTGGCCGGTGCGCTGCGCCGCCGCGGGATCGAGACCCCCACCTCGGTGCAGGCCCGCACGCTGCCCGACGCCCTCGCCGGGCGGGACGTGCTGGGCCGCGCCCAGACCGGCGCCGGCAAGACCCTCGCCTTCGGCCTCCCGATGCTCGAGCGCATCGCCGCGGCCACCGGCGGCGCCGCGGCGACGCCGCGCCGCCCCCAGGGGCTCGTGGTCGTGCCGACCCGCGAGCTGGCCCGCCAGGTCCACGACGCGCTGACGCCGTTCGCCCACGTGCTCGGGCTCAAGCTGACGACCGTCTACGGCGGCGCCGGCATGCGCGGGCAGGTGCAGGCGCTGCGCCGCGGCGTCCACCTCGTGGTGGCCACCCCGGGCCGCCTCGAGGACCACATCCGCCAGAACAACACCGGCCTGGGCGACGTCATGGTCACCGTGCTGGACGAGGCCGACTTCATGGCCGACCTCGGCTTCGTGCCGGCGATCCAGCGCCTGCTGGACCTCGTGCCGGCCGGCAGCCAGCGCCTGCTCTTCTCGGCCACCCTCGACCGCGGGGTCGAGGACCTCGTGCGCCGCTACCTCGTCGACCCGGCGCTGCACGCCGTCACGCCCGACGCGGGCGCCGAGGTCACCATGGAGCACCGCCTGCTGCGGGTGCGCCGCGACGACAAGGTGGCCGTGGCCGCCGCGATCTCCGCGCGCGAGGGCCGCACGCTGCTCTTCGTCCGCACCCAGCTCGGCGCGGACCGCCTCGCCGAGCAGCTCACCGAGGCCGGCGTCCCGGCCGCCCCGCTGCACGGCGGGATGCGCCAGGGCGACCGGCAGAGGGCGCTCGCGCGCTTCTCCGACGGCACCGGGCCGGTGCTCGTGGCCACCGACGTGGCCGCCCGCGGCATCCACGTCGACGGCGTGGACCTCGTCGTGCACGCCGACCCGCCGGCGGACGCCAAGGACTACCTGCACCGCAGCGGACGCACCGCTCGCGCCGGGCGCAGCGGCACCGTCGTCTCGCTCCTGCTGCCCGACCAGGTGCGCGCGGGCGAGGCCCTGCAGCGGGCGCTCGGCACCGGTGCGGTCTCCGAGCCGGCCCGCCCGGGCGACGCCGTGCTGGCCCAGATCGCGGCGGCCTCCTCCGACGCCCCGGCGGAGCCCGCCAGCGCCTGAGGCGCGATCGCCGCAGCACCGCCCGACGACCTCCCCGCAGCCCGCGGGGAGGTCGTCGGCGCTTCCCGGGTGCTCGTCGACCGGAATACAGTTGCTGGAGGCAACCGTTGACCGTCGCGAGACCGCACCGTCCGAGGAGAGCCATGGCCACCAGCACCCCGTCCGCCGCTGCCACGCCGGGAGGGTCCTCCGGCGGCCTGCTGCGCCAGCCGCGGGCGGTCTGGGCGGTCGCGTTCGCCTGCGTGATCGCCTTCATGGGCATCGGGCTGGTCGACCCGATCCTCAAGCCGATCGGCGAGCAGCTGCACGCCTCGCCGTCGCAGGTGTCGCTGCTGTTCACCAGCTACATGGCCGTCACCGGCGTGGCGATGCTCCTCACCGGGGCGATCAGCAGCCGGATCGGCGTCAAGGCCACCCTGCTGACCGGCCTGGGGATCATCGTCGTGTTCGCGGCGCTGGCCGGCTCCTCGAGCAGCGTCGGGGAGATCGTCGGGTTCCGGGCCGGCTGGGGCCTGGGCAACGCCCTGTTCATCGCCACCGCGCTGGCCACCATCGTCGGGGCCTCGTCGGGGGGCGTGGCGAGCGCGATCATCCTCTACGAGGCGGCCCTGGGCATCGGGATCGCCGCCGGCCCGCTGGTCGGCGGCCTGCTCGGGCACGCGTCCTGGCGCGGGCCGTTCTTCGGCGTCGCGGTGCTCATGGTCGTGGCCCTGGTCGCGCTGGTGGCCTTCCTGCCCCCGATCCCCAGGCCGCAGCGCCGCACGAGCGTGCTCGACCCGTTCCGCGCGCTGCGCCACCGCGGGCTGCTCACCGTCGCGCTCACCGCGCTGCTCTACAACTTCGGCTTCTTCACCCTGCTCGCCTACACCCCCTTCCCGCTGGGGCTCGGCACCTACGCGATCGGCTTCATCTTCTGCGGGTGGGGGCTGTGCCTGGCGGTGTCCTCGGTGCTGCTCGCCCCCCGGCTGCAGCGCCGCTTCGGCACGCTGCCGGTGATGGCGGCGGCCCTGCTCCTCTTCGCCGCGGACCTGGCCGTCATGGCCGTGGGCACGGGCTCCACGGCGGTGCTCGTGGTCTGCGTGGTCGTCGCCGGCGTCTTCCTCGGGGTGAACAACACCCTCATCACCGAGGCGGTCATGCTCGCCGCGCCGGTCGAGCGCGGCACGGCCTCGGCCGCCTACAGCTTCGTCCGCTTCGCCGGCGGGGCGGTCGCCCCGTGGCTGGCCGGCAGGCTCGGGGAGTCCGTCAGCCCGCACCTGCCCTTCGCCGTGGGGGCCGCCGCCACGGCCCTCGGCGTCCTCGTCCTCCTCAGCGGACGCCGGGTGCTCGCCGTGGTCGACGCGCACGAGCCGGTGCACGGCAGCCCGGAGGAGGCCGCGGTCGTCACCGCGGCCGACGCCTGAGCCCCCTCGGCGGGCTCCGCCTCAGCACACCGAGCTGGTGTCGACGGCCTGGTCGGGGTCGGCCGGCTGCTCCGGCGCGGGTGCCGGGACCACCGGTGCGCTCGGCGCCGCGGGGTCGGTGGTCGCGGGGTCGGTCGCCGCGGGCGGCGCCGGCGGCACGAGCGCCTGCTGCACCAGGCCCTGGAGGGCGGCGTAGTCGGGGTTCCCGGTGTCGATGTTCTCGCTGGTGAACGAGAGGGAGCGCAGGGAGCCGGCCTTGACCTTCTGGCCCAGCTCGATGAAGGCGTTCAGCTCGCTGCTGGTGATGTCGGTGTCGAGGTTCTCCTCGGCCGAGGCGGCCAGCTGCGGGAAGGCCCGGGCCAGCTCGAGCACGTCGAACTCGCGCACCGCGGCGTCGATGACGCAGCGCTGGCGGTCCATGCGCTCGTTGTTGTCCGAGCCCTCGCGGGAGCGGGCGAACCACAGCGCCTGGTAGCCGTCGAGGGTCTGGTCCTCGCCCTGGCGGATCCAGCCGGTGATCTTGTACTTGCGCCCGGTGGCCAGGTTGGTGCCGCCGCCGATCGGGATGTCCCGCGGGACGTCGATGGTCAGGCCGCCCATGGCGTTGACCAGGTCCTCGAAGCCCTTGAGGTCGACCGCGGCCTCGTAGTGGATCGGGAGGCCCAGGATGCTGCCGGCGGCCTCGCGGGTCGCCGCCAGGCCCGCGTTGTCCGCGCCGGGGAAGAGGGCCGGGTTCTGCTCGCCGAACAGCCAGGTGGCGTTGAGCATGCACCCGCCGTCGCCGTTGGCCTCGCAGGCCTCCGGCCACGCCCGCGCGGCGGCGCTACCGTTCTCGAACGGGATGTCCTCGAGCTGGCGCGGGAGGCTGAACAGCACCGTGTCGCCGGTGGTCGTGTCGATGCTGGCGACCATGACCGTGTCGGGGCGGGTCCCCGTGCGGTCGTCACCGGTGTCGGCGCCGACGAGGAGCACGTTCACCCGGGGCAGGTCGGCCCACGGGTCGGCGGCGGCGGTGTCGGCGCCCGGCCCCGAGCGGCCGTCCTCGCCGAACGTCGTCAGCAGCAGGGAGCGGCTGGTCATCGTGTACTGCGCCGCGGTGGCCGCGGGCAGCGCGACCAGGGCCATGAGCGCGGCCACGAGCACGACGGACAGGACGCGCTGGGCCCCGGTCAGGCCCTCGCGGCGCAGCGCCAGGTGGCTGGCCACGATGACCACGATCCAGGCGAGCGCCACGACGACGATCGCCACGGCCGCGGCCAGGAGGAACCGCGGCTCGAACACGAACCGGCGGGCGACGTCGACCGCCCGGCCGCTGAGCACGAGCGCGGCCGCGGCGGCGACCACGACGACGTCGAGGGCGAGCAGCAGCCCGCCGGCGACGCGGCGACCGGCGGCGTACAGGCCGGCCCCGGGGACGGCGGAGCCGAGGATCGTCAGCCAGACCAGCCGACCGAACCCGTCGCCGCGGCCCGTGGCGTGCCGGCCCCTCCCCGCTGCTGCGTCGTCGTCCCAGGGCTCGGCCGCCTCGCGAGGGACCTCTGCCGTGCGGACGTCACGCCGACGCGGATAGCTCATCGGCTCTGCGACCACTCTCGACCCCCTCGGTGCTCGTGCTCCTGGAGGGGCACGGGACTTCCATTCCACCACCTCGACCCCCCTCCCCGGGCACGGTCGGGGTGTGTCTCGCGATATCGTGGTCGAGCACTGCGCTCCGGACGGCTCCTGCCGGGCGGTCGAGCGGTGCGGGGAGGCGTCGCCTAGTCCGGTCTATGGCGCCCGCCTGCTAAGCGGGTTTGGGGCTAAAACTCCATCGCGGGTTCAAATCCCGCCGCCTCCGCTCCCCGGGCCCCGGCTGCGCGAGCAGCCGGGGCCCCCTTCACGGGGAGCGCCGCGGATCAGGTAGTGTCCTCTCCGGCGCACGCGCCCGTAGCTCAACGGATAGAGCATCTGACTACGGATCAGAAGGTTGCAGGTTCGAGTCCTGCCGGGCGCACTCGTTGAGACAGCGACGACGGAGGCCCCCACCGCAGACGTGCGGTGGGGGCCTCCGGCGTTCCGGGCGAGCGGCGGGCCACTCGTCGACGAGGACCGGGATGCTCAGGACGGCGCTCGCCGCCCCGGGGGCCGCGACGGCCAGCGGCGGGTCCTGGACCCCCGCGGTGGTGGGGTGCAGGCCCATCAGCCCTCGTGCGCCAGACGAGCGGCGAGCACGTCGTCGACGAGGAGCAGCGGGTGGTGGGGCGCCGCGGCGCGCACCATGCTGGCGAGCGCCGCCGCACCCCGCGGCGCCTCCGCGGAAGGACCCGCCCGTGAACGTCCTCGACACCTTCTCCCTCGCCGGCCGCACGGCCCTGGTCACCGGTGGCAACCGCGGCCTCGGCCGCGCCTTCGTCGTCGCCCTCGCGCAGGCCGGGGCGCGGGTGGCCTTCGTCGCGCGCGACGCCGAGCGCAGCGCCGCCGTGGTCGCCGAGCTGGCCGAGGAGGGGATCGACGTGCTGGCCGTCGAGGGCGACATCACGGTCGACGCCGACGTCGAGCGCACCGTCGCGACGGTGGTCGAGCAGCTGGGGGGCCTCGACGTCCTCGTCAACAACGCCGGCACGTGCTTCCACAACCCGTCGTGGGACGTGACCGACGAGGAGTGGGACGCCGTGTTCGACCTCAACGTGCGCGCGCTGTGGAAGTGCAGCCGGGCGGCGGGGCGGCACATGGCCGCCAGCGGTGGCGGCTCGATCGTCAACATCGGCTCGATGTCGGGGATCATCGTCAACCGCCCGCAGTGGCAGCCGGCGTACAACGCCTCCAAGGCCGCGGTGCACCACCTGACGACGTCCCTCGCCGCCGAGTGGGCGCCGCTGGGGATCCGGGTCAACGCCCTGGCGCCCGGGTACGTCAAGACCGAGATGGCGCCGGTGGACCGGCCCGACCTGCAGCGGTACTGGGTGCAGGACGCGCCGCAGCAGCGCTACGCCCAGCCCGAGGAGATCGCCCCGAGCGTGGTGTTCCTGGCCAGCGAGGCGTCGTCGTTCATGACCGGCTCGGTGCTCGTCGTGGACGGCGGGTACACGGCCTTCTGAGCCGTCGGCCGGAACGGCGGGGTGGCATGCTCGCGCCGTGCCGCACCTCGCCGACCCCGCCCGCTACGACGCCATGCCCTACCGGAGGGTGGGCCGCAGCGGCCTGTCGCTGCCGGCCGTCTCCCTCGGGCTCTGGCACAACTTCGGGGAGTCCTCTCCCCTGGAGACCCAGCGGGCCGTCGTCCGCCGCGCCTTCGACCTGGGCGTGACCCACTTCGACCTGGCCAACAACTACGGCCCCCCGCCGGGGGCGGCCGAGACGAGCTTCGGCGCCCTGCTCGCCTCGGACCTGCGGCCCTACCGCGACGAGCTCGTCATCTCCACCAAGGCCGGCTACGACATGTGGCCCGGGCCGTACGGCGACGGCGGCTCGCGCAAGCACCTGCTCTCCAGCCTCGACCAGTCCCTGCGCCGCCTCGGCCTCGACCACGTCGACGTCTTCTACAGCCACCGGTTCGACCCGACCACGCCGCTCGAGGAGACGATGGGGGCGCTGCACTCGGCGGTGCAGCAGGGCAAGGCCCGGTACGTCGGGATCTCCAACCACTCCCCGGAGCAGACCCGGGAGGCGGCCCGGCTGCTCGCCGCCCTCGGCACGCCGCTGCTCATCCACCAGCCCTCGTACTCGATGCTCAACCGGCACGTGGAGGAGGGCGAGCCGACCCTGCTCGACGTCCTCGACGAGGTCGGGGCCGGCTCGATCGCCTTCTCCCCGCTGGCCCAGGGGCTGCTCACCGACCGCTACCTCTCCGGCATCCCCGAGGGCTCCCGCGCCGCCAGCGCCAGCCCCTTCCTCACGGCCGAGCGGATCACGCCCGAGCAGCAGGCCACGGCGCGGGCGCTGGACGCGCTGGCGCAGCGGCGGGGGCAGACCCTGGCACAGATGGCGATCGCCTGGGTGCTGCGCGGCGGGAGGGTGACGTCCGCGCTGGTGGGGGCGAGCAGCGTCCGGCAGCTGGAGCAGAACGTCGCCGCCGTGGCGGACCTCGACTTCACGTCCGAGGAGCTGGCCGACGTCGAGCGCGTCCTCGCGGGCTGAGCGCCCTCAGGGCAGCAGGGTGCGCCAGTAGTCCCAGAACTCCACCGCGACGAGCACGAGCAGCAGGGCGTAGGTCGCCGCGGTGAGCAGCACCCGCTGCTCGACCAGCGCCGTGACCGCGCCCCGCGCCCGGGCGGGCGTGCGGACGAGCCCGCGGTCCAGGGCGTCGGCGGTGGTCGTCCACGCCATCGGGACGACCACCGCCCACACGACGACGCAGTAGGGGCACAGCGCGTGGATGGACCACAGCGTCTGGCCGGCCAGCCACAGGACGAAGACGAGCCCGAGGGACATCCCGGCCCAGAACCCCTGCTGCACCCAGCGGGGCAGCGCCGTGCCCGAGAGCAGCAGCACCCCCAGCAGCGCGGCCACGGAGAAGGCGCCGATGCCCAGCAGCGGGTTCGGGAAGCCGAGCAGCGCCGCCTGCCAGTGCACCATCACCGACCCGCACGACAGCACCGGGTTGATGCTGCACGACGGCACGTAGCTCGGGTCCTCGGCCAGCCGGAAGCGCTCGACGGCGAGCACGAACGAGGCCAGGAGCCCGATCGCGCCGCCGACCGCGAGCACCAGCCCCAGCCGCCGGGGCGGCACCAGCGGCGCGCCCCCGGACGGCGCCGGGTCGAGCGCCGGGTCCAGCGCCGGGTCGAGCGCCGGGTCGAGGGAGGTCACGACGCCAGCGCCGCCTCGATGTCGGCCTGCGCCGGCAGGCCCTGCGTCTGCAGCACCTCTCCGTCGACGAGCACGGTCGGCGTGCTCGTGACCCCGCCGTCGACCGCGCGCTGCGTGGTCTGCTCCACCCACGCCGCGTGGGTGCCGTCGGTGATGCAGGTGGTCGTCGCCCCGCTCGCACCGGCGTCGCGCGCCGCCTGGAGCACCACGTCCTCCGGCAGGCCCGAGCCGCCTTCCTCCGGCTGCTGGGCGAACAGGTCGTCGGTGAAGGCGGCGAAGTCGGCGCCGGAGTCCCCGGCCACGCAGGCCGCGGCCGCGGCGGCGCGGGTCGAGTACCCCTCGGAGGCCTCGTCGAGGAAGGAGATCGGCCGGTACTCCACCGCGAGGGCCCCGGCCGCGCGCTGCTGCGCCAGCCACGGGCCGGTCTCGGCCTCGAACTCCGCGCAGAACGGGCACTGGTAGTCGTAGTAGACGACGACGGTGTGCTCCGCGCCGGGATCCCCGACGAGGACCCCGCCCTGCTCGGTCGTCCCCGCGGGCGCGGCGACCGGCGCGTCGTCCTGGCGGCTGCTGACGACGGCCGCCACGACGAGGGCGACGGCCAGGAGGCCGGCGATCGCGGCGAGC
>NZ_JBZYWI010000029.1:0-28749 GCF_058932755.1 Quadrisphaera sp. DVD1 | reverse complement strand
GCGTCGGCTCCGAGGCCGGTGAGCAGCACCTCGGCGACCAGGCGGCCGCCGGGCAGGCGCACGAGGTCGAACCCGAGCGTGGCGGCGCTGACGAGGGAGTAGGGCACGGCGCCTCCTGAGGGGTCGAGGCGCCAGCGTGACGGGCGCTGCCCGCACGCGCCAGCGGCCGTCACCCACTCGCACCAGGCGAGGGGTGACGGCCGCTGGGG
The DNA here is from genome assembly GCF_058932755.1 of Quadrisphaera sp. DVD1. Lineage (NCBI taxonomy): Bacteria > Bacillati > Actinomycetota > Actinomycetes > Kineosporiales > Kineosporiaceae > Quadrisphaera > Quadrisphaera sp. DVD1. The sequence continues at coordinate 28,540 of NZ_JBZYWI010000029.1, read as the reverse complement.
ACGGGCCGGGCCGAGGGGGCTCAGTAGGTGAAGCGCGACACCGTCGTGCGCAGGTCCGCGGCCATCCGGGACAGCTCGTCCACGGCGGTGCGGGTCTGGGTCAGGGCCTGGGTGGTGGACTCCGCCGCGGTGGACACGCCGGTGATGTTCTGGGCGATCTCCCCCGAGCCGCTGGCGGCCTCGGAGACCGAGCGCGACATCTCGTTCGTCGTCGCGGTCTGCTCCTCCACCGCCGAGGCGATGGTGGTCTGGAAGTCGCTGATCCGCCGGATCGTCTCGCTGATCCGCCCGATCGCCTCGACCGCGCCGGAGGTGTCGGCCTGGATGGTCTCCACGCGGCGGCCGATGTCCTCCGTCGCCCGCGCCGTCTCCTGCGCGAGCTCCTTGACCTCGTTCGCCACGACCGCGAAGCCCTTGCCGGCCTCCCCGGCGCGCGCCGCCTCGATCGTCGCGTTGAGCGCGAGGAGGTTCGTCTGCTCGGCGATGGAGGTGATGACCTTGACGACGTCGCCGATCTCGCGGCTGGAGTCGCCCAGCTTCACGACGGTGGCGTTGGTGGCCTCGGCCTCGGTGACCGCCGCGGCGGCCACGTGCGCGGCCTCGTTGGCGTTCTGGGCGATCTCGCGGATGCTCGCGCCCATCTGCTCCGCGCCGGCCGCCACGGTCTGCACGCTGCGCGAGACCTCCTCGGCCGCCGTGGAGACCACGCCGGACTGCGCGCTCGTCTCCTCCGCCGACGCCGAGATCTGCGCGCTGGACGCGGACAGCTCCTCCGAGGAGGCGGCGACGGCGGTGGCGGAGGCGGCGACGGACGCCATCACCGAGCTCAGCCCGGCCTGCGCGGTGGCGAGGGACTGGGCCATGCGGCCCAGCTCGTCGCCGGAGGTGACCGCCGGGACGACGGTGAGGTCGCCGCCGGCCAGGGCCTCGAGCGAGGTCTGCACCGAGCGGACGGTGGCCATGATCCGGCGCACGACCAGCACGGTCAGGGCGACGGCGACCGCGATGGAGATCAGGGCGGCGAGCACGAGGGTGCGGATCGCCGTGTCGGCCTCGGCGTCCGCGGCGGCGCGGCGCTCGGCGGCCTCGTCGGACTGGGCGACGCCCTCGGCCTCGAGCGCGTCGGCGATCTGGGTGAGCAGCGGGCTGGAGACGTCGCGGTAGACCTGCGCGTAGGTGGCGAGGTCGCCGCGGTCGGCGGCCGGGAAGAGCTCGCTGGCGTTGCTGGCGAGGAACGCCTCGCGGGCGGTGGTGTACGCCGCGATGGCGTCGGCGTCCACGACGAACGGCTGGTACTCGGCGAGGGCCGCCTCGATGTCGGCGCTCTTCTCGTCCATCTCCCCCAGCAGCTCCTGGCGGCGCTCGGGGTCGGAGACCGCGTACTCGAGGACGCGGGCGCGGTGGGCCGCGGTGGCCCGCTGCACCGCCGACAGCGCGTTCAGGGGCTTGAGGTTCTCGCTGTAGAGGACCTCCTGCCCGTCGCGCAGGGCGGTGATGCGCTGGATCGCCACGACGTTCGTGCCGATCACGACGAGGGCGAGCAGGGTGACGACGGCGCCGATCTTGGCGGCGATGGACCGGTCGTTGAACCAGCCGTGCCGAGCACGTGCGGTGGTGCCCATGAGGATGCTCCAGGTCGTTTCGAGGGTTCGGGGGACCGTCAGGCGCCGACGGCGCGGTTCACGTCGAGGGCCAGCAGCAGCTGCCCGTCGAGCTTGTAGGCGCCGCGGATCAGCTCGCGGGCCCGGCCGTCCATCGTGTCCGGCGGGGACTCGAAGTCGCGGACGTCGACGTCGACGACGTCGGCGATGCTGTCGACCAGGAGGCTCACCGCTTCGCCGTGCAGGCGCACGACGATGACGACGGCGTCGGTGCCCTCCGGGCGCGGGGTCAGGCCGAGGCGCTCGCGCAGCTCGATGGCCGTGACCACCTGGCCGCGGAGGTTGATGAGGCCGGCCACGGCGGCCGGTGCGAGCGGCACGCGGGTGAGGTTCTGGCTGCGCAGGACCTCCTGCACGTGCTCGACCTCGACGCCGTACAGGTCGCCGTCGAGCCAGAAGGTGGCCAGCTGCTCGGTGGCGCCGCGCACGGGGGCGGTGGTAGCAGTCATCTCAGACCTCCAGCAGGCCGGACGGGACGCCGGTGGCGTCAGTGGTGGCGTCAGTGGTGTGGGGCGCGGAGAAGAAGGACGGGTCGGCGGCGAGGATCGCCGCGCGCACGTCGAGGAGCTCGGTGACCTTGTCGCCGAAGACGGCGGAGCCGACCAGGCCGAGGTCGTCGATGTCGCTGCGGACGGCGGCCTCGCCGTCGACGATGTCGAGGATCTCCTCCACGACGATGGCCACGCTGCGGCCGTGGTCGGCGTAGACGACGACCTCGAGGGTGTCGCGCTCGGTGTCGCCGAAGGCGCCCAGGTGCCGGTCGAGGCGGACGATCGGCAGGATCGCGCCGCGGTACTGCACGACCTCCCGCGAGCCGACCCGCTCCACCGCCGACGTCCTGACCTGCTCCAGGCGCGTGACGGTGTCGAGGGGGATGGCGACCTGGCGGCCACCGCCGATGGCGGCCAGCAGCATCCGCTGGCGCTCCTCGACGCTGGTGGACGCGACGGCCCGCGACTCCTGGCGGTCGGTGGCCTCGGTGCGCAGGGCCCGGCGGGCCAGGGCCTGCACGTCGAGGATCAGCGCCACGGCGCCGTCGCCGAGGATGGTCGCCCCGGAGTAGAGGCCGATGGACTTCAGCTGCCCCCCGACCCCCTTGACGACGATCTCCTCGGTGTTGATGACGCGGTCGACGATGAGGCCGAAGCGGCGGCCCTCCGAGCGGAGCACCGCGATGACCACGTGGCCGTCGGTGCGCTCGGAGGCCAGCCCCAGCACGTCGGCGAGGGTGACCAGCGGCAGCAGCTCGCCGCGCAGGCGGTACACCGGCGCGCCGCCGACGTCCTCGAGCGCGGTGGCCGCCTTCTCGGCGTCCAGCGCCACGAGCTCCTGGAGGCTGATCTGCGGGATGGCGTAGCGGTCGCCGGCGCACTCGACGGTCAGCGCCGGCACGATCGCCAGCGTCAGCGGGATGCGCAGGCGGCACACCGTCCCGGCGCCCGCGACGGACTCGACCTCGATCGTGCCGCCGATCGACTCGATGTTGGTCTTGACGACGTCCATGCCGACGCCGCGGCCGGAGACGTTGGTGACGGCCGCCGCGGTGGAGAACCCGGGCAGGAAGATCAGCTGGAGGACGTCGGCCGGGCTCATCCGGGCCAGCGCGTCGGCGGTGACCAGACCGCGCTCGACGGCCTTGGCACCGATCTTGGCGGGGTCGATGCCGGCGCCGTCGTCGGCGACCTCGACGACGACCTGCCCGCTCTCGTGGCGCGCGCGCAGGGTCAGCACGCCCTCGGCGGGCTTGCCGGCCGCGACGCGGTCGGCGGGGGCCTCGATGCCGTGGTCGACGGAGTTGCGGACCAGGTGGGTCAGCGGGTCCTTGACCGCCTCCAGGAGCGTGCGGTCGAGCTCGGTGTCGGCGCCGACCATCTCCAGGCGCACCTGGCGCCCGCACTGGGCGCCGAGGTCGCGGACGACGCGGGGCAGCTTCGACCACAGGTGGTCGATCGGCTGCATGCGCGTCTTCATCACGCCCTCCTGCAGCTCGCCGGCGATGAGGTTGAGCCGCTGGGAGGCGCGCAGCAGGTCCATGTCGACGCCGGAGGCGACCTTCTGCATGATCTGGTTGCGGGTGAGGACGAGCTCCCCGGTCAGCCGCATGAGCGCGTCGAGGACCTCGACGTCCACGCGGATCGAGGAGTCGGCGGCGGTGCGCCGCGAGGTCGGGGCCTCGGCGGGGGCGGGCTCGGCGGCCGGCACGGGCGCCGGAGCGGGCACGCGAGCCGGAGCCGCCACCGGAGCGGACACCGCGGGAGCGAGCGCGACGGCCTCCACGACCTGCACCGGCTCCTGCACCTGCACCGGCTCCTGCACCGGCTCCGGCTCCTGCACCGGCTCCGCAGCCGCGGGGGCGGGCTCGGCGGCGACCGGGGCCGGAGCGGCGGTGCCGGCGTCCAGCACGGCCTTGATGCTCGCCACGGCCGCGTCGACCTCGACGGCGCCCTCGGTGCCGTCGACCTCGATCTGGGTGAGCAGGGCCCGCACGGTGTCGACCATCTGCAGCAGCACGTCGGCCACGCCGGGGGTCATGGTCATGACGCCGTCGCGCAGCTTGGCGAGGAGGTTCTCGCCGACGTGCGCCACGGCCTCGAGCTTGTTGAAGGCCAGGAAGCCGCTGGTGCCCTTGATGGTGTGGATCGTGCGGAACACGCTGGCCAGGAGCTCACGGGCCTGGGGGTCCTGCTCGAGGGCCACGAGGTCGCGGTCGAGCTGGTCCAGGTTCTCGTAGCTCTCGACCAGGAACTCGCCGACGATCTCGTCCATGCCGTCCATCTGTCGTCCTCTGCTCGTGCGGATCGTCGGTCGTGGGGTTCAGGAGGTGCTTCGGCAGGTCGGGTCAGTAGGTGAAGCGCGCGACGGTGGTCCGCAGGTCGGCGGCCATCCGGGACAGCTCGTCGACCGCGGTGCGGGTCTGGGTCAGGGCCTGCGTGGTGGAGTCCGCGGCGGTGGCGACCCCGGTGATGTTCTGGGCGATCTCCCCCGAGCCGCTGGCGGCCTCGGAGACCGAGCGCGACATCTCGTTCGTCGTCGCGGTCTGCTCCTCCACCGCGCTGGCGATGGTCAGCTGGAAGTCGTTGATGCTGGCGATGATCGAGGAGATCTCGCCGATGGCCGTGACGGCACCGGCGGTGTCGCCCTGGATGGCCTGCACCCGGCGGCCGATGTCCTCCGTCGCCCGCGCCGTCTCCTGCGCGAGCTCCTTGACCTCGTTCGCCACCACCGCGAAGCCCTTGCCGGCCTCACCGGCACGCGCCGCCTCGATCGTCGCGTTCAGGGCGAGCAGGTTCGTCTGCTCGGCGATGCTCGTGATGACCTTGACGACGTCGCCGATCTCCCGGGAGGAGTCACCGAGCTTGGTCACCGTCGCGTTCGTCTGCTGCGCCACCGTCACCGCCTGCGCGGCCACCCGGGCCGCCTCGGAGGCGTTGGAGGAGATCTCACGGATCGAGGCGCCCATCTGCTCCGCGCCCGCCGCCACGGTCTGCACGCTGCGCGAGACCTCCTCCGCCGCGGTGGAGACCACGCCGGACTGCGCGCTCGTCTCCTCCGCCGACGCCGAGATCTGCGCGCTGGAGGCGGACAGCTCCTCCGAGGACGCCGCCACGGCGTCCGCCGAGGCCGCCACGGTGCCCATCACCGAGCGCAGGGCGCCGGTCGCGGCGTCCAGCGAGGCCGCCATCCGGCCCACCTCGTCGCGGGAGACGACCCCCGCGCTGCGCGTCAGGTCACCGGCCGCCAGGGCCTCCGTGACGTCCTGCACCCGGCGCAGGCCGCCCACGATCATCCGGGCGACGGCGAAGCCGAGCGCCAGGGCGAGGGCCAGGCCGATGACCAGCACGGTGGTCACCAGGGTGCGGGCGGAGGTGTAGGTGTCGTCGGCGGCGGCCACGACCTCGCCACCGGCGGTCATCTCCGCCTCGTTGAGGTCGGCCAGGACGGTGTTCATCGTGTCGGTGAAGACGCCGAGGCGCTCCTGCACGGCCCCGAAGGCGGCGAGGTCGTTGGCGCGGCTCGCGGCCAGGCCGTCGGTGTCGCGCAGGGCGGTGTACGCGGTCCACGCCTCCTCGAACTGGGCCACCAGCGCGGGGTCGCCGGCGGGGTCCGAGGCCCGGTAGGCGTCGAGCGCCTCCTGGACCGCCACCGCGTCGTCCGCCATCTGCTGCTCGCGGTCCGCCTTGGCGGCCTCGTCGAGGGAGACGACGTGGCCGAGGAAGTCGATCCGCGCCTCGCGCAGGCTGCTGCTCAGGTCGCCGAGCGACCCGATGGACGTCGCGCTCCCGGCGATCTGCTTCGCGCTGTCGTTGACCTGCCCCAGCGAGGAGATGGACAGGAGGCCGACGCCGGTGGCGACGAGCGAGGCAGCCGCCACCGCGGAGAGCACCTTCGGGGCGACGCCGAGGTCGCGGAAGGCCTGGAGGGGGGAGGCTGCGGGACTCATGAGCGTGCTCCTGGGAAGGGTGCGGATCGGGACCTGCACGGGGTATCGGCACGTCCGGTGCGGGGTTGAGGGCGGGATCACCCGGGAACAGCGCCGCCGCCGCGCTGGTTGGAGAGCGCATGACCACCACCGAGCTCACCGCCGCCGGCTTCCAGGAGGCCGTGAGCAGCAACGGCATCACGCTGGTCGACTTCTGGACGGACTGGTGCGGCCCGTGCAAGCGGTTCGCGCCCGTCTTCGAGGCCGCCGCTGAGCGCCACCCCGACATCACCTTCGGCAAGGTCGACACCGAGGCCGAGCAGGGCCTCGCCGCCGCCGCCAACATCACGTCGATCCCGACGCTGATGGCCTTCCGCGACGGGGTGCTCGTCTACTCCGAGGCCGGGGCGCTGCCGCCGCAGTCGCTGGAGCAGCTCATCACCGCGGTCCAGGAGCTCGACATGGACGAGGTGCGGGCCAAGCTCGCCGGGCACCAGCACAGCGCCTGACCAGCGGGCCTGATCCACCGGGCCTGATCGGCCGGCCTGGTCAGCGGGCCTGGTCCGCCAGCCGCGCGACGACCTCGTCGAGGTAGGCCCGGCGCACCGCCGCGTGCCCGGCGAGGCCGGAGAACGCCAGCAGCTCGCCGCGGGCGCTGAGCGCCTCGGCCTCCTCCAGGGCGTCCCGGTAGCGCAGGGCGTCCCCGCCGGCCTGCACCGGCACGCGCAGGTGCAGCGTCACGCTGGGACGGTCCTCCGCTGCGGCCCGCGCCAGCTGCGTGCGCACCTGGGTCCGGACGTCGGCGAAGGCCCGTGCCGCGGCGTCCAGGCGCTCGGCCACCGCGCGCTCGGCCACCGCCGCCGCGCTCGACGCGGGCTGCGGGTCGAGCAGCACCAGCTGGAGCTCGCGGATGAGGTCGTCCATGTGCTCCTTGGCCGCCAGGAGGTCCTGGACGGGGACCGCGGGGACCTCGACGTCGTGGAGCGCCGTGCCGGGCTCGTCCGGGGGCGGCGGGACGTCGTCGTCCAGGTCGCCCCACAGGGCGAGGAGGTCCTCCTCGCTCGGGCCGGCGTCGAGGCGCTCCTCGGTGCTCAGCTCGCACCACACCCGCTTGCCCCGGCCCGGGTCCAGGTCGCAGCCCCACCGCACGGCGACGCTCTCGACGAGCACCAGCCCCCTGCCGCTGGTGGCGCTCGCGCGGGCGGCCGCCATCACCGGGACGGCCGGGGAGCAGTCGTGCACCTCCACCCGCGCCCCGCAGGGCACCTCGTGGACGACCACGTCGAAGGGGCTGCGCGCGTGGAGCACCGCGTTGGCCGCGAGCTCGGAGGTGAGCAGGCCTGCGTCCTCGGCGAGCTGGTCCAGGCCCAGGTCGTGCAGGCGCTGCTCGACGAAGCGTCGAGCAGCGCGCACGGCACCGGCGTCGGGGTGGTAGCGCGTGCGGGCCTGGACGCCGGCCTCCGCCGCGGGACTGCTCGCGCCGCCGGCTGCGCTCACCCCGCTCGGCCCCCTCTGCGTCCACGCGCGAGCCCCACGGCGGGTTTGCGCTCGCGAACCGTAACCGTTCGTCACCGAGAATGACAGAGGTGTGAGCCGGTCCCCTTCCGGGCCGGACGCCGCCCGTCAGCGCCCGGCGGGCAGCAGGTCGGCCAGGAGCGCCTCGACCCGCCCGCGGATCTCGTCGCGGATCGGGCGCACGGCCTCGAGGCCCTGGCCCGCCGGGTCGTCCAGGGCCCAGTCCTCGTACCGCTTGCCGGGGAAGATCGGGCACGCGTCGCCGCAGCCCATGGTGACCACGGCGTCGGAGGCCTGCACCGCCTCGGTGGTGAGCACCTTCGGCTGCTCGGCGGTGATGTCGATGCCGACCTCCGCCATGGCCTGCACCGCGGTCGGGTTGATCTGGTCGGCGGGCATCGAGCCGGCCGAGCGCACCTCGACGGCGCCCCCGGACAGGGCGGTCATGAAGCCTGCGGCCATCTGGGAGCGGCCGGCGTTGTGCACGCAGACGAAGATCACGCTGGGTCGGTCGGTGGCGGTCTCGGTCACGAGGTCCTCCGGTCGTCGGTGCGGGGGCGGGCGGGGACGGTGGGGTCACCGGGGAAGAACCGGCGTCCCGCCCACCGCGAGACGTAGACCAGGGCGACGAGCACCGGGACCTCGATCAACGGCCCGACGACGCCGGCCAGCGCCTGGCCGGAGGTGACGCCGAAGGTGCCGATCGCCACGGCGATGGCGAGCTCGAAGTTGTTGCCCGCCGCGGTGAAGGACAGCGTCGCGGTCTTGGCGTAGCTCAAGCCCAGGCCGCGGCCGAGGGCGAAGGAGCCGCCGAACATGACCAGGAAGTAGGCCAGCAGCGGCAGCGCGATCCGGACGACGTCCCAGGGCTGGGAGGTGACCGCCTCCCCCTGCAGGGCGAAGAGCACGACGATCGTGAACAGCAGCCCGTACAGGGCGACCGGGCCGATGCGGGGCAGGAAGCGCTCCTCGTACCAGGTGCGCCCCTTGACCCGCTCTCCCAGCGCACGGGTGAGGAAGCCGGCGACCAGCGGGATGCCGAGGAAGACCAGGACGCTGAGCACGATCGCCGCGACGGAGAAGTCGGCGCTGGCCGTCTCCAGGCCCAGCCAGGCCGGCAGGACCTGCAGGTAGAACCAGCCGAGGGCGGCGAAGGCGACGACCTGGAAGACGGAGTTGATCGCGACGAGGACGGCGGCGGCCTCGCGGTCGCCGCAGGACAGGTCGTTCCAGATCAGGACCATGGCGATGCAGCGGGCGAGCCCGACGATGATCAGGCCGGTGCGGAACTCGTCGTGGTCCGGCAGCAGGAGCCACGCGAGGGCGAACATCAGCGCCGGGCCCAGCACCCAGTTCAGCACCAGGGAGGCCGCCAGGAGCCTGCGGTCGCCGGTGACGCGGGAGGTCTCGCTGTAGCGGACCTTCGCCAGCACCGGGTACATCATCAGCAGCAGGCCGATCGCGATCGGCAGGCTGATCGAGCCGACCTGCACGGCGTCGAGGGTGTCGTCGAGGCCGGGGACCGTCCGGCCCAGGAGCAGGCCGAGGGCCATCGCGGCGACGATCCAGACCGGCAGGAACCTGTCCAGGACGGACAGGCGCGCCAGCACCGGGCCGTCGGCGGCGACCGGTCGCTCCGCGACGACGTCGCTCACCGGTGCCCCCTCCTCCTGCTCAGCGGCGGCGCTGCGCCTCGACATGATCTCCGGCGGACCCTCGCAGGGACATCGACGGCTGTCAACATCGACACAGGTGAATACCTGGTGCCAGACTCGGCCCATGGTCGCCACCCTGGCCCTCACCCCGACCGCGCCGGCCTGCTGCGCGCCGCTGGTGCGGGAGCCGCTGAGCGCGGAGGACGCCGCGGCCTTCGCCCGCACCCTCAAGGCGATCGCCGACCCGGCGCGGCTGCGCCTGCTCTCGCTGGTGGCCGCGCACGAGGGCGCGGAGGCCTGCGTCTGCGACCTCACCGAGTCCCTCGGGCTGAGCCAGCCCACGGTCTCCCACCACCTCAAGGTGCTCGTCGACGCCGGCCTGCTGACCCGCGACAAGCGCGGGGTGTGGGCGTACTACGCCCTCGTCCCCGGCGCGCTCGACGCCGTGGCCGCCGTGCTCACCACCCGCTGAGGCCCGGCCGCCGATGCCTGCCGCGAGCGCCCGCGCCGTCGTCCCGCTGCGGCCCGAGCACTGGCCCGGCGTGCGCGAGGTCTACGCGGCCGGCATCGCCACCGGCCACGCCACCTTCGAGGCCGAGCCGCCGGACTGGCCGGCCTTCGACGCGGCGAAGTCGCCCGCGCACCGCCTCGTCGTCGTGGACGCCGGCGGCCTCGTGCTCGGCTGGGCCGCGGTCTCGCCGGTCTCGGACCGCTGCGTCTACGCCGGCGTGGTCGAGCACTCCGTCTACGTCGCCCCGAGCGCGCGCGGGCAGGGCGTCGGCCGGCTGCTGCTCGAGTCCCTGGTCGCCTCCACCGAGGCCGCGGGCATCTGGACGCTGCAGTCGGCGGTCTTCCCGGAGAACACCGCGAGCCGGGCCCTGCACCGCGCCGCGGGCTTCCGCGAGGTCGGGGTGCGCGAGCGCGTGGGCCGCATGCCGTCGGGCCCGCTGGCCGGGCGGTGGCGCGACGTGGTCGCCGTGGAGCGGCGCAGCTCCGTCGTGGGCCTCTGACCCCGCGGGTCAGCGGGTCGCCAGCACCCGCGCGGCGGCGAGGGACAGGACGAGGAACCCGGCCATGAGCGCCGCCATCGGGAGCAGCGACGTGCTGCCCAGCAGCCCGGTGAGCGGGATGACGAGCGCCCCGCAGCCGAAGGCGAGCCCACCGCTGAGGGCGGACGCCGTCCCGGCGGCGCGGGACCCGGCCTGCTGGCACAGCGCGGTGGAGGCCGGCAGGACCAGCCCCATGCCCCCGGCCACGGCCGCGAGCAGCGCGGCCACGAGCACCAGCGGCGGTTCCCCCGACGACAGGCTCGCCGCCGCCAGCGCCACCGCCCCGGCGCAGGAGAGCGCCAGGCCGGTGAGGCGCAGGCCGTGCAGCGACCACCGCCGGACCAGCCCGGCGAAGAGCGCGCTGGCCACCGCCATGACGACCGCGTTCACGGCGAAGACCAGCCCGTACGTGCTCGCGCTGATGCCGTAGACCCCCTGCAGGACGAACGACGAGCCCCCGATGTAGCTGAAGAACCCCATCGTGGCCAGGGACACCACGACGACGTGGGCGGTGAAGCGCCGGTCGCGCAGCAGGTCGCCCGTGCGGGCGAGCGCCGCGGGCAGCGACCCCGGCTGGCGCCGCTCGGGGGGCAGCGTCTCGGGCACCCGCACCACCACGCCCAGGAGCTGCACGAGCCCGACGGCGGCGAGGACGAAGAACACCAGGCGCCAGTCGCCGACGAGCAGGAGCAGCGCGCCCAGGCCGGGGGCCACCACGGGCGCGAGGAAGGTCACGGCGGACAGGAGGCCGAAGCGCCCCGCCGCCCGGGCGCCGGTGTAGTGGTCGCTGATCACCGCCCGCGCGCAGACCACGCCCGCCGCGCCGGCGAAGCCCTGCACCAGGCGCAGCACGACGAGCACCCCCGCCGACGGGGCCAGCGCGCACCCCAGGGAGGCCAGGAGGAAGGCCGCCGGGCCCCAGAGGAGGAAGGGCCTGCGCCCCGCGGCGTCGCTGAGCGGCCCGAGCACGAGCTGCCCCAGCGCCAGGCCGACGAGGAACGCCGTCAGGGTGAGCTGGGCCGTCGACGCGCTGGCGCCGAGCGAGGCCCCCAGGGCCGGCAGGGCCGGCAGGTACATGTCCGTGGCGAGCGGCGAGATGCCGCTGAGCAGCACGAGCACGAGGAAGGAGGGGGCGGCCGCGGAGGTCGCGGAGGTGCCGGAGCCCACCGGGGTCGTCGACGGGCTCGGCACCCCGCGCAGACCCACGTCCCGGACCGTAGCAGCGGCTCTAGGGCAGCAGCTGGTCGCGCGCCGCGGCGAGGACGGCGGCGGCCACGCGGTCGAGCACGGGCGATCGGAGCTTCCACTGCTGCCAGTGCAGCTCGACGTCGGTCGTGCCGGCGGGGTCGGTGGTCACCAGCCGGCCGCTCTCCCGACCGGGCCGGCTCTGCAGGTCGGGGAGCATGCCCCAGCCCATGCCGAGGGTGATGGCGGTGAGGAAGTCCGCCGACGAGGGCACCCAGTGCGTCGGCGGCGCCGCCGTGACGCCGCGTCCGCGCAGGTAGCGGTGCTGCAGGTCGTCCTTGCGGTCGAAGACCACGACGGGGGCCGCGCCGAGGGCGGCCGCCGTGGGGCCGTCGGGGAACCAGCGCCGGGCCGGCTCCGCCGAGGCCGTCGGCCGGTACCGCATGCGGCCCAGGCGGGTGACCGAGCAGCCCGGCACGGGGTCGGGGTCGGCGGTGATGGCGGCGACGACGGTGCCCGAGCGCAGCAGGGCGGCGGTGTGCTCCTCGTCGTCGCGGTGGACGTCGAGGCGCACCGCTCCTGCCGCGTCCGCGGCCGCCTGCGCCAGCGCGGGCAGCGCCCACGTGGCGAGGGAGTCCGCGTTCACGGCGATCGGCAGCGTCTGGCCGCCCTCGCCCGCGACGCCGGCGTCCAGCTCGGCCAGGGCGTCGGTGGTCAGCAGGTCGACCTGGCGGGCCAGGCGCAGGAGCACCTCGCCCGACGCGGTGGCCCGGACGGGCCGGCTGCGGACCAGCAGCACCCGCCCGGTGGCGACCTCCAGGGCCCGCAGGCGCTGGCTGACCGCCGAGGGGGTCACGTGCAGCACCCGCGCCGCGGCGTCCAGGCTGCCCTCGGAGACCGCAGCGCTCAGCGCCCTCAGCTGGGCCAGGTCGAGATCCACGACAGCGAGGCTAATGCAGCGTCAGGAACATGAACTTCCCTCACGACGCCCACCTTCCTACCGTGGATGCGTGCCCCCCGCCCTCGTCGCCGCGCTCTCCGGCCTCGGCCTCGGGCTGTCGCTCATCGTCGCGATCGGCGCCCAGAACGCCTTCGTCCTGCGCCAGGGGCTGCGCGGCCAGCACCTGGCGGTCGTGGTCGCGATCTGCGTGGTCTCCGACGTCCTCCTCATCGCGGCCGGGGTGGCGGGGGCCGGCAGCGCCCTCGACCGGTGGCCGTCGCTGCTGGTCGTGGTGCGGCTCGCCGGCGCCGCCTTCCTCGCCGGCTACGGCCTCCTGGCCGCCCGGCGGGCGCTGCGCGCCCAGGCGCTGGTGCCCGGGGCCGGTGCCGCGCCGTCCTCCGCGGCCGCCGCGGTGGCCACGGCGCTGGCGCTGACCTGGCTCAACCCGCACGTCTACCTCGACACCGTCGTCCTCCTCGGGTCGATCGCCCAGACGCACCTCGGCGACCGGTGGTGGTTCGCCGCCGGCGCAGCCACGGGCAGCGCCCTGTGGTTCACGGCCCTCGGCTGGGGCGCCGCGCGGCTGCGGCCGCTCTTCGCCCGCCCCCGCGCGTGGCGCGTCCTCGACGCGCTCATCGCGACGGTCATGTTCGCCCTCGCCGCGTCCCTGCTGCTCACCGCCCTGTGAGCGGCACGATGGGCGACACCGCCCCCTGCTCCGGAAGGCCGTGCCCGCCGTGATCGACGTCGACCTCCCCGCCGGCCCGGCCGGCTCGCTGCTGGCGCGGTCCTTCGCGGCCTGCCTGGCCTCGGTCACCGCCGTGCCCCTCGCAGCGCTGCCCGAGGCCCCGCCCGACGACCTCGCCGAGGCCGTGCGCACGTGGCGCGGCTGGCTGGCCGGCCTCGGCCTGGGGCTCGTCGAGGTCGCCGCGCCGTCCGGCTTCACCCTGCCCGGGTACTGGATCGCCGTCCTCGCCGCCGGGGCCTCCCCGGACGGCCCCGGCGAGCAGGCGGCCGTGCTCGTGTTCGGCACGCCGCCCGGGGTGGTCCTCAGCCCCGCGGACCGCACCCTGCTCAGCCGCGCCGCCGCCGACCTGCCGGTGCGCCGCGGCTTCGTCCTGGCCACCCTGGACCCGTCGGCCGGCGCCGTCACCGACCCGTCCGCGCGCGGCGCGCTGCGCGGACGGGTCGAGGCCCTCGCCGTCGCCGAGGCGGCCACCAGCCCGATGCGGCTCGTCCCCTCCGCCCGGGCGCTCGCGGGCCGGGGCCTGGAGGGCGACCGCTACGCCGACCACGCCGGCACCTTCACGCCGGGCCGGCGCGGCACCCGCGGCTACGACCTCACCCTCATCGAGGCCGAGGCCCTGGACGGGCTCGCCGCGGACGGCGTCGACCTCGCCCCCGCCGAGGCCCGCCGCAACGTCGTCACCCGCGGCATCGACCTCAACGCCCTGGTCGGGCGCCGCTTCCGGATCGGGGACGTCGAGTGCGTCGGCCAGCGCCTGTGCGAGCCGTGCGCCCACCTCGAGCGCCTCACGACCAGGGGCGTGCTGCGCGGGCTGATCCACCGCGGCGGCCTGCGCGCCGACATCGTCACCGGCGGCACCATCACGACCGGCGCGACGATCGAGACCGTCGACGAGCCGTGATCTGCGGAAGGCGGCCCCGCGGCCCGCAGAGGGCCGTCACAATGGCGGGGAGCGCGAGGCCCACCGGAGGCCCGGCCGTCGAGGAGAGCGTGCTGTGCCGCAGGAGAAGGACGATCACGACGTCGAGGTCGGCGCCGTGGGCGTGCCCTCCGAGCAGGAGCGGTCCCGTCGTGACCTCGCCCGCCGCCTCGGGCCCGAGCCGGGCAGCGACGCCGTCCTGAACCGCCTGGCCGAGCTGGCCATGGCGCTGCTGCGCACCACCGCGGCCCAGGTCTCGGTGCTCACCGAGGTGCAGACGGTCACCGCGGGCGCCGGGCTCGCCGGCCCCTCGGTCGGCGAGCAGTCCTCCCTGGCCGAGGCGCTGTGCACGCTCACCGCGGTCGTCGACGGGCCGGTGGTCGTCCCGGACGCCGCGGCCGACGAGCGGGTGCGCGACCGGGAGCCGGTGCTCTCGGGCGTCGTCGGCTCGTACCTGGGCGTGCCGCTGGCCACCCGCAGCGGCGACGTCGTCGGCGCGCTGTGCGTCTTCGAGCCGCTGCCCCGGACGTGGACCGACGCCGACGTCGCCCTCCTCGGCCGCCTCGCCGACCTCGCCGTGGCCGACCTGCAGGCCAGCGCCCTGGCCGAGGAGGACGACGCGCGGCGGATCCTCGGGGAGCTGGCCACGGACGCGGCCGGCGTCGGCACCTTCGACTGGGACCTGACCAGTGGCCGCCTCGTGTGGGACGACCGCCTGGTGGAGCTCTTCGGCTACCACCGCGGCGAGTTCGACGAGTCGATCGAGGACTTCAACGCCCGCGTCCACCCCGAGGACGTCGCCGACGTCACCGGCCGCCTGCAGACCGCCATCGACACCGGCGGGGACTTCGAGGCCACCTACCGCGTCCTCCCGCCCGGGACCAGCACCCGGTGGGTGAGCGCCCGCGGTCGCGCGCTGCGCGACGAGACCGGCGCGACCACCCGGCTCCTCGGGGCCGCCTGGGACGTCACGGCGACCCGCGAGGCCTCCGACCGCATCGCCGGCATCGTGGAGTCCCTCCCGGTGGGGTTCTTCGCCGTTGACGCCGACTGGCACCTCACCCACGTCAACGCCGCGTTCGAGCGGATCTCCGGCATGGACCGGGCCGGCGTCCTCGGCCGCAGCTACTGGGAGGTCTTCCCCGCCGCCCTGGGCACGGTCTTCGAGACCAGCTACCGCCGCACCATGGCCACCGGCGAGAGCACCACCTTCGACGCCTACTACCCCGAGCCCGTCGACGTGTGGGTCGAGGTCCGCGTCGAGCGCACCGCCAGCGGCATGGCCGTGTACTTCCTCGACATCACCGCCCGCCGGCAGCTGCAGGACGACGCCGAGGCCGCCGCGCGCCGGGCCCACCTGCTCGCACGGATCACCGAGGAGCTGTCGACCGACCTGGACCTCGAGGAGGCGGCCGCCGCGCTCGCGTCCCTGGTGGTCCCCGCGCTGGCCGACTGGGCCGTGGTCACCCTCGTCGACGACCAGCACGCCACGGGACGCCGCCGCGGCCTGCGCACCGCCGGCGCCGCCCACGCCGACCCCGCCCTGCAGGACGTCGTCGAGGCCTACGCCCGCACCCGCCTCGACGCCCTCACCGACGACGCGATCGTCGTGCGCGTCATGGAGACGGGCACCCCGCAGTTCATCGGGTCCGATGCCACCCGAGCCGCCCTGGCCATGCTGCGGCCGGGTCCCGTCGGCGACCTCCTGCAGCGCCTCGCCCCCGCCCGCATCGCCGTCTACCCCCTCACCGGGCGCAACGGCACGGTCGGCATCGTCAGCCTCTTCAGCGGCGCGGAGCGCGGGCCCTCGACCGTGCAGGACCTCCTCACCACCACCCACGTCGCCGCCCGCGCCGGCGTCGTGCTCGACAACGCCCGCCTCTACCGCCAGCAGCGCGACCTCGCCGAGGCCCTGCAGCGCTCCCTGCTGACCGCGCCCCCCGAGCCCGACCACCTCCAGGTCGTCGTGCGCTACACCCCCGCCGCCGAGGCGTCGCAGGTCGGCGGCGACTGGTACGACGCCTTCCTCCAGCCCGACGGCGCCACCGTGCTCGTCATCGGCGACGTCGTCGGCCACGACACCCAGGCCGCCGCGGCCATGAGCCAGGTCCGGACCCTCCTGCGCGGCCTCGGCGCCGCCGACGGCCTCGGCCCGGCCCAGATCCTGCGCAAGGTGGACGACGTGATGGAGACCCTGCAGGTCGACACCACCGCCACCGCCGTCGTCGCCCGGCTGGAGCAGGACACCAGCCAGGAGCGCCGGGGCACCACCACGCTGCGCTGGTCCAACGCGGGCCACCCACCGCCCATGGTCGTCAACCCCGACGGCACGGTCCTCGCGCTGTCCCCCGCCGCGTCGGACCTGCTGCTCGGCGTCGCCCCCGGCACGGCCCGGCGCGAGTCGGAGGTCGCCCTCGACCGGGGGGCCACCGTGCTCCTCTACACCGACGGGCTCGTCGAGCGCCGCGGCCAGTCCCTCGAGGGCGGTCTCCTGCGCCTGCAGCAGCTGCTCGAGGACCTCGCGGCCCGTGACCTGACGCTCGACGAGCTGTGCGACGGGCTCCTCGCCGGGATGCTGCCGCCGCGCCCCGAGGACGACGTCGCGCTCATCGCCGTCCGCCTGCACCGCCAGGACCGGCCGCGCCCCGCCGAGGCCGGGCCCAACCGCATCCCGCCCGGCGTCCCGGCCACTCCCCCGGTGCTCGCCCAGCCCGAGTAGCCCCACCGGCACCGACCGGAAGAGCTCGGCGCTAGGACCGTCCGAGGGTCGTCAGCTGAGCTGCGCGGCGAGGTAGTCCATGCCGATGCTCAGGTGTGCCTGGTCGCCGATGGAGCCGGCGGCGAGCTGGGTGTAGATGTGCCAGCTGAGGGGGATCTTCGCGACCTCGACGTCGACGCCCGCTGCTCGGGCTCGGTCGGCGAAGTCGTACACGCTCTGGGTCGGGACGAGGGTGTCGCGGGTGGGCTCGATGATCAACGTCGGCGGAGCCTGCGCCGAGAGGTACGTCGCGGTGCTGACGGCGTCGTAGCGCTCGGGGAACTGCTCGGCCGTGCCACCGAGGTACCGCTGGGTCAGCGCGGTGCTGTCGAGGGCGCCCGCGGAGACGCCGGAGGAGGCGGCGGCGCGGACGTCGGCGGCCGGGTAGTCGGTGACGACGGCGGCCGGGACAGGGACCGTTCCTGCGCAGGAGGACCGGGCCGTGCCCTGCGCGGCGGAGTAGGCCGCGTTCAGGGCCAGGTTGCCGCCGGCCGAGTCGCCCCAGTAGGCCAGCCGATCGGTGTCGACGCCGAGCTCGCTGGCGTGCTCGGACAGCCACACCGCCGCGCACCCCACCTGCGCGGGCGCCTCGTCCCAGGTGGGGTCGTCCTCGGTGGACAGCTCGTAGTTGACCGAGACGACGACGTAGCCGGCGTCGGCCAGGGCCCGGTGGTCGGCGGCGGTGGTGGTGCCGGTGCCCTGGCTCCACCCACCGCCGTGGACGTACAGCACCGCTGGGGCGGGAGCCTGACCCCGGGTGGTGGGGGTGAAGATGTCGAGGGTGAGGTCCTCACCGTCCTCGGTGCGGTCGTAGGTGCGGACCTCGTCGGGTGCTGGCGCGCTGATGGAGGACAGGCCGAACGTGGCCTCGGCCAGGTCGACCGAGCCGCCGTGGTCGTCGACCGCGCCCACGATGACCGCGACGACGGCGAGGTTGGCGACCAGGCTGGCCGACCCCAGGGCCGCGGCGGTCGCTCCGCTGCGGCGGAGACCCCGCCGCCAGGCGACGGCACCGACGGCTGCCACGACCAGGCCGGCCAGCGCGAAGTGCGGGCTGAAGGTGGCTGCGAGCAGGTTCCCGACGGCGCTGAGCAGGCCGAGCCCGGGCACCAGGGTGCCCACTGCGAGCACGGCCACGACGGCGATCACGGCCAGGGCCACGGTCATCAAGACCGCCCAGGCGACCTTCGCCCCGCGACCACGGCGCCGGGTCGGGTGGGTGCCTGTGCCGGCGGCACCGCCGGGAGCGGGCGTGCTGGCGGGCTCGGACATGGCTGGCTCCTCGGTCGTCGGTGCCGCTGGTCGGTGTCGCCGCGGGAGGCCGGCGGCCTGGGGGCGCCCTGGACCAGGCCGGAGCACGCGGCGGAGGTCTGCTTCCAGCGTTCGACCTGGGCGCGGACGGCCGTGGAGGCCGCAGAGCCGTCCAGGTGGGCGTCGGCGTTGGTGCAGCTGGGAGCCAGGTCGCCCGCGGGCTCGGCTGTGGCCGGGTGGACCGCCGGCGTGCTGGATCGGTGGTTCAGCGCACGGGGTGGGTGCGGGTGAAGCCGAGCACGATGATCGCGGTCGTCGTGATGTGCATGAGGACCAGGGCGATGACGCCCAGGGTGCTCGCGCCAGGCATCTGAGGGGCGGTGGTGAGGTCGGGGACGAAGGAGACCAGCAGCACCGCGGGCACCAGGACGCCCAGCAGGCGGGCCGGGCGCGAGGAGTAGCGGCGCACGAGCGTCCAGCCGACCAGCGCCAGCAGCACCCCGACGACGGTCAGGAAGACGTAGGCGGCCGGCTGCAGCGGCATGAAGCTGCTGTCGGCACCCAGAGCGAGAGCGATCTGGGCGATGGCACCGTTGACGACCGAGGCCGCGACCGCGACGCCTGCGACGATGCCGATCCGGGCGGCCCGCGAAGGGCGGGCCGCGGTGGTGGCGGCAGGGGCGGTGGGGGACTGCACGGTCACGGGGAACCTCCGGGTCGACACGTCAGATGACTTGATGCTTCATGCGACCGTAGTTCCCAGTACTTGACGCGTCAAGTGACCACGGCGGTGGGGGTGGCATGCCGATCAGGTGTGGGCGGCGCGGACCGCGTCGGCCAGCGGAGTGGCCGGGCGCGCGAGCAGCTGGGTGAGGGCGTCGCTGTCGGTGTACAGGTGCCCGGCGGCGATGGCGGTGTCGACCACGGTCAGGAAGCCGGCGGTGGCCTCGTCCAGGCCGGCGGCCTGCAGGGCGCCGGCGTACTGGTCGGCGGGCAGGTCGCGATGGGTGACGGGGGTACCGGTGACCTCGGTGATCGTGGCGGCGAGGTCGTCGAGGGTGAAGGCAGGCCCGCCGAGCTCGTGCACGGCGCCGGTGGCCTGCTCGGGGCTGGTCAGGGCGGTGATGGCAGCGGTGGCGTAGTCGGCGCGGGTGGCCGCGGAGATCCGGCCGTGGCCGGTGGCGGACAGGATCGTGCCGCTGGCGAGGTGCTGCTGGAGCTGGCCGGTGTAGTTCTCGGTGTACCAGCCGTTGCGCAGCACGGTGAAGGGGATGCCCGAGGCGGCCAGGGCCTGCTCGGTGGCGACGTGCTCGGCGGCGATCGGCAGGCTGGTGGTGTCAGCGCCCAGCAGGCTGGTGTAGACGATCCGGTCGACGCCGGCCGCTGCGGCCGCGGCGATGACGGCCTGGTGCTGGGGCAGGCGACGGCCGATCTCGCTGCCGGAGACCAGCAGCAGGCGGTCCACGCCGGCCAGGGCGGTGGTGAGGGTCTGGGGGCGGTCGTAGTCGCCCTCGCGGACCTGGACTCCTGCGCCAGCGAGGTCGGCGGCCTTGGCCGGGGTCCGCACCAGCGCGACGACGTCGGAGGCGGGCACGCCGCGGGCGAGGAGGTCGTGGACGGCGAGACGGCCGAGGTGGCCGGTGGCACCGGTGATGGCGTAGGTGGTCATGGGGGCTCTCCTGGCGTGCGGCGCGGGACGAAGGGGGGACGGGTCGGGACGAAGAGCGGGACCGGTCGACTGCGGGACGGAGGTCGCGCTCCCGGGAGCGGACAGGGGCCGGCGGCGCCGTGGTGGCTGCGCCGGCCCCTGCCCGGTGGGTGGTTCCGGACGGGTGGTGCTCCCGGGCTGGTGGGTCAGTCCTCGAGGGTGACGACGAGCTTGCCGCCGGCGCCGCCGGTGGCCAGGCGGCCCAGGCCGTCCAGCGCCTGGTCCAGGGGCAGGACCTGGGAGACGGCGACCTGGAGCTGTCCGGTGGCGGCCTGCTCGGCCAGGGGGCCGGTGACCTCACGGGCGGGGAAGGCCATGACCGAGGTGCCGGTCAGTCCTGCTGCGGCCAGGGTCGCCTCGTCGGGGACGCCGGCGACGCCGGCGACCTTCCCGCCGGTGCGGACGGCGGCGATCGGGGTGGCCGAGGGGTCCATCCCGTGCAGGCTGACCAGGGCGTCGACGCCGTCGGGGTAGGCGGCGCGGACCTGCTCGGCGACGGGCCCGGCGGTGTGGTCGATGACGGTGGTGGCGCCCAGGGCGGTCAGCCGCTGGGTGTCGGAGGCCTTGCCGGTGGCCACGACGGTCACGCCGCGGGCGGCGAGCAGCTGGATGGCGAAGGAGCCCACGCCGCCGGAGGCGCCGTTGACCAGGACGGTCTGGCCCGGCTGGGGGTCGATCGCCTCGACGGATTGGACGGCCGAGGCGCCGGCCAGGGGCAGTGCAGCGGCGGCGGTCCAGTCCAGCCCGGCGGGCTTGGGGGCCACGGTCGCGGTGGGCAGGACGGCGTAGTCGGCCAGCGTGCCGGCGGAGATCGGCGGGGCCAGCAGCACGTGGCCCAGGACCTCGTCGCCGACGGCGACGTGGTCCACGCCCGCGCCGACGGCCGTCACGACGCCGGCGGCGTCGCGGCCCAGGACCAGGGGGTACTCGTGGGGCAGGCCCATCTGGGTCAGGAAGCCTGCCGCGACGGCGTTGTCGATCGGGTTCAGGCCAGCGGCCTTGACGCGGATCTGGACGGTGCCCTCGGTGGGCTCGGGCGTGGCCAGCTCGCCGAGCTGGGGCTGCTCGCCGGCGGCGGGGACGTGGAGTGCGCGCATGTCTGTGCTCCTGGTTCAGGTGAGGTCAGTGCTGACGGTGGGTGGGACTGGTGGGTGGGGACTGGTGGGTACGGGGGTGGGGTGGGCGGGTCAGGCGACCTGGAAGGAGCGCTTGGCCATGCCCATCGCGAAGTCGCTGATGATCGTGGTGGGAGCCGCGGTGGGGTCGGCGGCAGCGCCGAGGGTCAGGAACAGCGGCGTGAAGTGCTCCACGGTGGGGTGGGCGTAGGGCATGCCGGGGGCGCGGTGGTAGCTCGCGAGGGTCTCGACGTCGCCGCGGGCGAGGGCGTCGGCGGCCCAGGCGTCGAACTCCCCCGACCAGCCCGGGATCGTGCCGTGGACGATCATGTCGCGGGTGATGAACGGCAGCCCGTGGGTCATGTACCCGGACCCGATGACCAGCACGCCGGCCTCGCGCAGCGGGCGCAGCCGCCGACCCATGTCCATCAGGCGGGCCGGGTCGTGGGTCGGCATGCTCAGCTGCAGCACGGGCACGTCGGCGTAGGGGTACATCACCTTCAGCGGCACCCAGGCCCCGTGGTCCAGGCCCCGCGTGGCCGAGGTGTGCAGGGACTCGGTGTCCGGCAGCAGGGCGGCGACCTGCGCCGCCAGGGCGGTGACGTCGGGGGTCGCGTAGGTCATCTGGAAGTAGCGCTGGTCGAAGCCGCCGAAGTCGTACACCAGGGGGGTGCCGGCGACCGGGGAGGAGAGCATCGCGGTCTCGGACTCCCAGTGAGCGGAGACGATGAGGATGGCGCGCGGGGTCGGCAGCGACTGGGCCCAGCCGAAGAGCTGGCTGATCCAGTGCGGGTCGTCGAACAGAGGCGGTGCGCCGTGGCTGAGGTACAGCGCCGGCATCGGCCCGTCGTCCGGCGTCCAGGCGCGCCGGCTGCGCGCGGCGGGGGCGGTGGTGCGCAGGAAGTCGTCGAAGGCGCCGGCGGGCACCGCGGGGTGGAAGGGGCTGGGCATGGTCGCTCCTGGGCGCTGGCGTGGCTACGGGGAGGTGGAGGTGGGCCAGTGGTGACGGCGGCCGCCTCGGTCGCCGTGCGTGGTCCGAAGGCTCAGAAGCTGTAGGCGCCGAACCGCAGCACGGCGACGACCAGGGCGAGCAGACCCAGCACGATCGGCGCGCCGACGGCCTTGGACTCACCGCGGCGCAGGTGGATGACCACGGCGCCGGCCATGACCAGCGTCAGACCCAGGGCGGCGAGGGGGGTGAGCACCTCGGCCACGCCCAGGGCGGCGGGCAGGACCAGCCCGAGGGCTCCGAGGACCTCCAGGGCGCCGATGCCCTTCATCGCTCCGTCGCTGAAGTCCTCGGCGTAGGCCATGCCGGAGGCGACGAGCTTGGCGCGAGGCTGGGCCAGCTTCATGAGCCCCGCCGCAGCGAAGGCGAGGGCCAGCAGGCCGGCGATGATCCACAGGACGATGTTCACGACGCGCTCCAGGGGTGACGGGCGCGGGCCCGATGCCCGCTTGCTTGAACGTTCAATCGACAGTAGATGCTGGCAACTTGAACTGTCAAGCGATATGGAGTCGTGGATCGCATGAACGTTCACGTACCCTTATGACCATGAGCGCCACTGAGCAGCCTCGCTGGCTCACCCCTGAGGAGCGCGACGGCTGGGTCGCGCTAGCGGGGGCGCTGATCACCGTCCCGGCGGCGCTGGACGCCCAGATGCAGCGTGATGCCCAGTTGAGCTACTTCGAGTACATGGTCCTGTCGTGGCTGTCGATGGAGCCCGAGCGCACCGCCCGGATGAGCGACCTCGCCGAGCTGGTCCACGGTTCCCTGTCGAGGCTGTCCCACGTCGCCCGCAGGCTGGAGAAGCAGGGTCTGCTCTCGCGCCGGCCCGACCCCGCCGACGGCCGCTACACCCTCGCCACCCTCACCGAGCGCGGGTGGGACAAAGTCGTCGCCGCCGCCCCCGGTCACGTCGAGGCCGTCCACCGGATCGTCCTCGACCCCTTGACCAAGACCCAGGTCAAGCAGCTGCGCGACATCGGCACCCGGCTGCAGCAGGCCGCCGCCGGGGAGCCCCACCTGCCCGACTAGCCCGCCGACGCTGCTGGCCGGTCGACGACGGGCCCGGGGAGCGTCTCGGTGAGCGGTCGCAGCGGCACGCTGCCCGGACGAGGATCCTCAGGGGCACGAGAGGTGCTCGCGCAGGGCGCCACTCCGCCAGATCACTGACGTCACCGCAGGCACGGTGTCGTGAGATCGAGGTGCCGGATGCCGCCCCTCGAGCCGTGCGCATCGCGCCCACCGCGGCGAGGAGCGAGGATCGGCCGTGAGATCGGTCAGCGGGCACTGGGCACTGGTAGACGCGTCCCCACCCCGCCGTTGACGAGCAGAGGAGTCCCGTGCCCGAGGGTCGGTCCCCTGGTCGCCGTTCGCCGTCCGCGGCGGTCGCTGCTGTGGGCGGAACATCGACGAGCCGACCCGACGTCGAGCGGGTCCGCAGCCGGGTGAGCGCCTACGTCTACGGCAACGTGCTGGTCCTTGCGGCCGTCGTCGGCTGCACCCCGGAGTCGGTGGACGACGGGCGAGCGGTCGTCATCGTGCTGGCCACGATGGTCACCACCTACCTGGCGCACGTGGTGGCCGACCGGGTCGGCGCGGGCATCGGCCGCAGCACCGACGACGCCGAGACCCACCTGCGCGCCGAGCTGCGTGACGCTGTCCCCATCGCCACGTCCGGGCTGGTGCCGGCGGGGGTGCTGCTGGTCGCGGCGCTGGACTGGCTGGACTGGCTGGGGACCAGCGGCTCCCAGCTCGTGGCGGTGCTCGTGGTCGTGGTGCGCCTGGGACTCACCGGCTCGGTGGCCAGTCGGCTCGGCTCCGGGAGCTCCTCGCGGCGCACCGTGTGGAGCGCGGTCGGGCTCGCCGTCGCCGGATCCCTGATCGCCGTCGTCAAGGTTCTGCTGACCCACTGACCCGAGAGCCACGGACTCGACGGACTCCACGGACCAGTCTGAGATCCCTGCGGGAGGCAGCCCGCACAGCGATCCACCCTGGAGGCGCTGCTGGCCTCGTCTCCTGGGGGCCCACCTACAACAGCCTCGACCTCGTGTTCTGCCGGGAGGACGGTGCACCCGTCTCGCCGGGACTGGTCAGCAGGCGCTCCACCACCCTCAGCGCCGAGGCCGGGCGGCCCCGGATCGTCCTGCACGGCCTCCGGCACACCCACGCGACGCACGCCCTCGCAGCCGGGTCGACGTCACCGTCGTGGCCGAGCGGCTCGGCCACGCGCGCAGCCCCTCCACGGCGGACACCCACACGCGGGTGCTCCCCCAGTCGACCAGGAGGCCGCCGAGCTGATCGCCGCGATGGTGCGCCAGGCGGGCGCAGGCGGGGTCTCCAGCGGAGCTCCGTGAAGGTCTCGTGAAGGTCGCCCTGCCCAGGTGCCCGGGCGGCGCCCGGACACCTGGCCTGAACCCGCAGGTCAGGGCGGAGGGCGTGGGATTCGAACCCACGGACTGGGATGAACCAGTCAGCGGTTTTCAAGACCGCCCCGTTCGGCCGCTCCGGCAGCCCTCCAGGGCCCCGGAGCCTACCGAGCGGGGTGCCGGCCCCTCAGTCGCCGGTCCGGGTCACCCCGAACATCAGCACGCGCCGGTCGATGTCGTAGAAGACGTTCTTCGTGTTCTTCAGCACGTCCTGGAGGGCGTCGGCGTCCTCGGAGCTGACCGTGAGGACCTCCTCCCAGGCGCCCTCGTCGAGGACGAGCTGCAGCGTCCAGAGGCCGCTCTCGCCGCCCTCGCGCGCCGTCCAGCTGAACTGGTAGTGGCTGAGCTGTCGCACGCGGATGCTGTCGTCGGTCATGCGCGGGGTGGCGGCCACGGGCGTTCCTCTCCTGGGACGGGTGCTGGCACCGGCGTGGTACCCCGCCCGCCCGGAGGCCACACGGGTGGCCGCGGGATGCGCTGGGGCCGGCCGGGCGTTGTAGGAGCAGGACCACGAGACCAGGAGGACCACGTGCTCGCACCCGAGGACCTGTACCAGGTCGTCGCCGAGGCGACGGCCGACCCGCTCGGCGGAGGACCCGTGCTGCTGCACGCCTTCACCGGGTTCGTCGACGCCGGGGCCGCCTCGTCCCTCGCCCTGCGGCACCTGCTGGCCGAGCTGCCGTCGCGGCTGCTGGCGACCTTCGACGTCGACCAGCTCGTCGACTACCGCGGACGCCGCCCCACCATGGCCTTCAGCGGCGACCGCTTCACGAGCGTCGAGATGCCCGAGCTGTCGCTGCACGAGGTGCGCGACGCCGAGGACCGCACCTTCCTCGTCCTGGTCGGCTCCGAGCCCGACGTGCAGTGGCGCCGGTTCTCCGCCGCGGTCACCCAGCTCGTCAGGCGCTGGGGCGTCAGCCGCGCGATCAGCCTGCAGGGCATCCCGTGGGCCGCGCCGCACACCCGCCCCATCTCCCTGACGGCCCACGCCTCCGACCGGGCGCTCATCGCCGGGCGCCCGCGCTGGCTGGGCGAGGTCGCCGTCCCCGGCCACGCCGGGGCCTTCCTCGAGCTCCACCTGTCGGAGCAGGGCGTGCCCTCGATGGGCTTCTCCGCGCACGTGCCGCACTACCTCGCCGGCGCGGAGTTCCCGCCGGCGGCGGTGGCGCTGCTGGAGGCCGTGGCCGACAGCGCCGACCTGGAGCTGCCCGTGCAGGCCCTGGCAGCCGCCGGCAGCGTCGTCCTCGGTGAGGTCGACGCCCAGGTGGCGGCCTCGGAGGAGACGTCGGTCGCCGTCGCGGCCCTCGAGCGCCAGTACGACGCCGTCCTCGCCGGGCGCGGGCTCGAGGGGCCGTCCCTGCTGACCCCCCGCCTGCCCGAGGAGGAGGTCGCGAACGGCGAGGAGCTGGCCGCCGAGCTGGAGCGCTACCTGCGCGAGCAGGACGGGCGCGAGGGCTGAGCCCTCAGATCCACCCGCGGCGGACGGCGATCGCCACCGCCGAGGCGCGGTCGACCGAGCCGAGCTTGGCGTGCACCCGCTCGAGGTAGGTCTTCACCGTGCTCAGCGAGAGCTGGAGGCCCCGGCCGACCTGCTCGTTCGAGCGGCCCGCGGCGACCGCGGCCAGCACGTCGCGCTCGCGCTCGGTCAGCGGGTCGCAGGGCAGGCAGCCGCACGCGCTGACCATGCGCCGCAGGTCGCGAGGGGTCCACGTGACACCGCGCTCGGGGGCGCCCGCCTCGTCGCCGACGACGACCACGCGCGCGTCGGCCCTGCGCTCGGCCAGCGCGGCGGCGACCTGGCCCGTGAGCCTCTGGGCACCGGGGTGGTCGAGGACGACGGCGGCCCAGGCGCGCTCGGCCGCCATGGCCGGCGCGTCGTCCGCGTCCGCGGTGATCGCCACGCGCACCCGCCGGCCGGCCGACTCGACCACCCGGTGCAGCGCCAGGGTCAGGGAGTCCATCCGGTCGGGGCCGGCGACGACGAGCACCTCGTCGCTCCCCCGGCCCGCGGCGCCGCCGAGCCGGGACATCAGGCGCCGCGCGCGGAGCTCGGCGTCGCTGCCCTCCAGCAGCGAGCCGCTGCGGCGCGCGACCGCGACCTCCGCCAGCAGCGCCTCGCACACCTCCAGCAGCGAGACCCCGGCGTGCACGAGGAGCTCCGCGGTGAGCTGGGCGGCCACCTCGTCGCCCTCGGCGAAGCGCGCGGCCAGCTGGTGCAGCCCGTCGCCCGCGGTCGGCGCGGGGGCGGACGGGCGACCCGTCGCCTGCACGGGCCAGCGCAGCCCTGCGCGCTGGTCCCGCTCCGCCACGACGCCCACGCAGACCCCCTCGACAGCCGGCCCCTCTGCTGGAACTGGCGGTCTACCGAGAGTAACGACGCGGGTGACCGGCCGTCAGGGGTTCGGCGCATCCGCCGGAGCGGCGGGCACCTCGTCGGCGCGCGAGGGGCGCACGACGCCCGGCACCCCGACGACGACCGCGCCGGCCGGCACGTCCCTGACGACGACGGCGTTGGCACCCACCTGGGCGCCGTCGCCCACGACGATCGGCCCGAGCAGCCGCGCCCCGGCGCCGACGACCACGCCGGCCCCCAGCCGGGGGTGGCGGACGCCGACCGCTCCGGTCCGCCCGCCCAGGGTGGCCCCGTGGTAGAGCAGGACGTCGTCGCCGACCACGGCGGTCTCCCCCACCACGACGCCCGAGCCGTGGTCGATGAACACGCGCCGGCCGAGCTGCGCGGCGGGGTGGATCTCGATGCCGGTGACCATCCGCGCCCAGTGGGCCACGAGGCGGGCCAGGAGCCAGCACCCCGGGCGCTGCCAGAGGGCGTGCGCCAGCCGGTGCGCCCACACGGCGTGCACGCCCGGGTAGGTCAGCACGACCTCCAGGCGCGAGCGCGCCGCGGGGTCGCGGGCCAGGGCGGCGTCGACGTCCTCCAGCGCCGCCCGCACCCACCCCAGGGCACCTGACGCCGGAGCAGGCACCGGACCGGTCACCGGATCAGGCGAGGTCGCTGTAGAGCACGGTCGAGAGGTAGCGCTCGCCGTAGGAGGGGATGATCACGACGACCAGCTTGCCGTCCATCTCGGGCCGCTGCGCGACCTGCACCGCGGCGGAGAGCGCCGCGCCCGACGACAGGCCCGCGAGGATGCCCTCCTCGCGCGCCGCGCGGCGGGCCCACGCCACCGAGGTGTCGACGTCGACGTCGATGACCTCGTCATAGACGCCGCGGTCGAGCACCTCGGGCACGAAGTTGGCGCCGATGCCCTGGATCTTGTGGGGGCCGGGGGCGCCGCCGTTGAGGATCGGGGACTCCGCCGGCTCGACGCCGATGACGCGCACGCCCGGCCGGCGCTCCTTGAGCACCTGGCCGACGCCGGTGATGGTGCCGCCGGTGCCGATGCCGGCCACCACGGCGTCCACCTGGCCGTCGGTGTCGGCCCAGATCTCCTCGGCGGTGGTCCGCCGGTGCACGGCCGGGTTCGCGGCGTTGGCGAACTGGCGCACCTGGACGGCACCGCGCTCGGCGGCGATCTCGGCGGCGCGGGCGACGGCGCCGCGCATCCCCTCGGAGCCGGGGGTGAGCACGAGCTCGGCGCCGTAGGCGCGCAGGAGCTGCTTGCGCTCGGTGCTCATCGTCTCGGGCATCGTCAGGACCACCCGGTAGCCCTTGGCCGCCCCGGTCATCGCGAGCGCGATGCCGGTGTTGCCGCTGGTGGCCTCCACGATCGTGCCGCCGGGCCGCAGCTCGCCCGAGGCCTCCGCGGCCTCGACCATGGCCACGCCGATCCGGTCCTTGACGCTGGCGGAGGGGTTGTAGAACTCCAGCTTCGCGGCGACGGTGGCACCAGCGCCCTCGGCCAGGCGGTTCAGCCGCACGAGCGGGGTCCGGCCGGTCAGCTGCGTGATGTCGTCGTAGATGCGCACGTCGGGGCGAACACCCGGGGTGCTCGTCCTCTTCCGCCCGCTGGTCGCCCCGCGCGCGCTCACCCGATCGGGGCAGGATCGGGGCGTGAGCGGAGCGTCGCGGTGACCGGGGGCGGGGCGTGGGCGGGGTGCGTGGTCATCGTGCCCGCCGGCGGTGGCGCCACCCGGATGGGCGGGGCCGACAAGCTCGCCGCCGACCTCGACGGCGCGTCGGTGCTGGGCCGCGCGGTGGCCGGGGTGCCGCGGGACGTGCCGCT
>NZ_JBZYWI010000028.1:0-28961 GCF_058932755.1 Quadrisphaera sp. DVD1 | reverse complement strand
TCCTGGTGCTGCCGCTCGGTGCGCTGGGCGAGGTGGCGCTGCACGCCGTCGTCACCTGACCGCCGTCCGCGACGCCACCCGGCGTGGTAGCAACGACCATGACGCCGACGCTGCTGGACGACGCCCGCGCCCTCGGCCCGGAGCTGGCCGACCTGCGGCGCGCCCTGCACCGCGTGCCCGAGGTCGGCCTGGACCTGCCACGCACCCAGGCGCTCGTGCTCGAGGCGCTGTCCGGGCTCGACCTCGAGGTCAGCACCGGGACGGCGCTCAGCTCGGTGACCGCGGTGCTGCGCGGCGGGAGCGGCAGCGGCGTGCACGACAGCGCGCGCCCCACCGTGCTGCTGCGCGCCGACATGGACGCGCTGCCGGTGCTCGAGGCCGTCGACGTGCCGTTCCGCTCCACCCTGGACGGCGCGATGCACGCCTGCGGGCACGACCTGCACGTGGCCGGCCTCGTGGGTGCCGCGCGCCTGCTCGCCGCCCGCCGCGAGGAGCTGCCCGGCGACGTGGTGCTGATGTTCCAGCCCGGCGAAGAGGGTCGCGACGGCGCCGGGGCGATGATCGCCGAGGGAGTGCTGGAGGCCTCGGGCCGGCGTCCGGACGCCGCCTGGGCGCTGCACGTCTTCGCCACCCTCGGCCCGCGCGGGATCGTCACCAGCCGGCCCGGCCCGCTGATGGCCTCCAGCAACGAGCTGCACGTCACGGTGCGGGGCCGCGGCGGGCACGGCTCAGCCCCCGAGGCCGCCGCCGACCCGGTGCCGGCGATGTGCGAGATGGTGCTGGGCCTGCAGTCGCTGGTCAGCCGCACGGTCTCCCCGTTCTCCCCCGCCGTGCTCACCGTGGGCCACGTCGCGGCGGGCAACCGGGCCAACGTCATCCCCGACACCGCCTCCTTCGCCGCGACGGTGCGCTGCTTCGACGAGGCGGTCCTCGCGCGCCTGGAGGAGGACACCGTGCGCTACTGCCGGGGCGTGGCGGCCGGGCACGGCCTGGAGGTCGACGCCGTCTTCCGCCGCCAGTACCCGGTGACGGTCAACGACGCCGCGGCCGTGGACCTCGCCGAGCGGGCGGTCACCGCGGTGCTGCCGCCCGTTCCGGGCGGGGCCGGGGCGCCGTTCGCCCGGATGCCGCACCCGATCGCCGGGGCGGAGGACTTCAGCCGCGTGCTCGCGGCCGTGCCCGGGGCGATGCTCTTCCTCGGCGCCCGCCCGCCCGGCGCGGACCCCGCGACGGCCGCCGACAACCACTCCCCCCGGGCGGTCTTCGACGACGCGGTGCTGCCCGAGGCGGCCACGGTGCTCGCCGAGCTGGCGCACACCACCCTCGCCCGCGCCTGATCCGCCCCCTTCCTCCGCACTTCCGCCGCAGAGCGCGGTCCGCGACGCCACCGGAACCGCGCTTCGCGGGGAAAGCGCGGGCGGGCTCCCTACGATCGGCGGGTGCGCAGGAAGACGACCGTCCTGATCGGCGCCCTCGCGGCGCTCCTCGTCCTCGCGGTCGTGGCCGCCGTGGTGGTGGTGCGGGTGCGCAGCGGCGAGCGCGCCCGCGACGAGGCCGCCGAGGCCGCGGCCGCCGACCTGGCGCAGGCCTGGAGCGCCGGCGACCTGTCGACCGCCCGCTTCGTCGGCGCCGAGCCGGCCGCCGTCCAGGAGCAGTACGCCGCCCTGACCGCGGGGCTCGACGGCGCCGCCCCCCAGGTGGAGGTGACCTCCACCACGCGGGAGGACGAGACCGCCACCGCCGACCTCACCCTCACGTGGCCCTTCGGCGAGGGCTGGACCTACGACGTGCAGGCCGACCTCGCGCCCGTGGACGCCGACGGCGGCGCCGACGCGCCGTGGGGCGCGCGCTTCACCCCCGCGCTGGTGCACCCCGACCTCGCCGAGGGCGACCGCCTGACCGCCGAGCGCACGGCCGCCCCGCGCGCGGAGGTGCTCGGCCGCGGCGGCGCCGCCATCGTCAGCGCCCAGCCGGTGGTCGAGATCGGCGTCCAGCCCTCGCGCACGACCGACCCCGCCGGCACGGCGAACCAGCTCGCCGCCGCGCTCGCCACCTACGAGATCGACGCCGCGGACCTGCAGTCGCGGATCACCTCCGCCTCCCCCGACGCCTTCGTGCCGGTGATCACCCTGCGCCGTCCCGACTACGACGCCGTCCGCGCGCAGGTGCAGCCGCTGCCGGGCACGGTCTTCCGCGAGACCACCCAGCCCCTCGCGCCCACGACCGCGTTCGCCCGGGCGCTGCTCGGCCGGGTGGGCCCGGCGACGCAGGAGCTCGTCGACGCCAGCGAGGGCCGGGTGCTGCCCGGGGACACCACCGGCGTCTCGGGGCTGCAGCGCCAGTACGACGCGCGGCTGACCGGCACCGCGGGCACGACGGTGCGCCTCGAGCACGCCGACGAGGCCGAGCCGGCCGAGGAGCTCTTCGCCACCGAGCCGGTGGCCGGGCAGCCGGTGCAGCTGAGCCTGGACCCCCGCGTGCAGCAGGCGGCGGACGCCGCGCTGGCCGGCTCGACGGCCGGCAACGGCAACGCCGCGCTGGTCGCGATCGACGTGCCGACCGGTGACGTCCTGGCGGTCGCCAACACCCCCGCCAACGGCACGAACCGCGCCCTGACCGGCCAGTACCCGCCCGGCTCGACGTTCAAGACGGTGACGACGACGGCGCTGCTCGGCACCGGCCTCACGCCGGAGGAGACCGTGCCCTGCACCCCCGAGGTCACCGTGGAGGGCCGCTCCTTCCGCAACTTCGAGGGCGAGGCGTTCGGCGACGTGCCGTTCCGCACCGACTTCGCGCAGTCGTGCAACACGGCCTTCATCCGCCTGTCCCAGCGCCTGGGCGCCGACGACCTCACGCAGGCGGCGGCGTCCCTGGGCCTCGGCGGCTCGTGGGACCTCGGCGTCGACGCGTTCACCGGCAGCGTCCCCGCCGAGGGCTCCGCGGTCGACCGCGCGGCGGCCTCGATCGGGCAGGGCACGGTGCTCGCCAGCCCGGTCTCGATGGCCGTGGTCGCCTCCACCATCGCCCGCGGCTCGTGGGTGGCCCCCCACCTGGTCACCGACCCGGCGCCGGCGGCGCCCACCGACGAGCCCGCGCCGGACGCCGACGGCCTCGCGGTGGTGCGCGACCTCATGCGCTCGGTGGCCACCTCCGGCACGGCCGCCGCGCTGGCGGACGTGCCCGGCGCCCCCGTGCACGCCAAGACCGGCACCGCGGAGTTCGGCACGCAGGACCCGCCGCAGACGCACGCCTGGGTGATCGGCTTCCAGGGCGACCTCGCCTTCGCGGTCCTCGTCGAGGAGGGCTCGAGCGGCGGCGTCGCGGCCGTGCCGGTGGCCGAGGCGTTCCTGCGCTCGCTGGCCGGCTGAGGCGGGCGGTGGCACGGTGGCGGGCATGAGGATCGCCGTCGCCGGAGCCCACGGGCAGGTCGCCCGCCACCTGGTCCGCCTGCTCGCCGCCCGAGGGGACGAGGTGGTCGGCCTCGTGCGCAACCCCGACCACGTCGTGGACGTCGAGGCGGACGGCGCCACCGGGGTCGCCGTCGTCGACCTGGAGCGCTCCTCGGTCGACGAGGTGGCCGCCGCGGTCGACGGCTGCGACGCGGTGGTCTTCGCCGCCGGGTCCGGCCCGGGCAGCGGTGACGCCCGCAAGGAGACGATGGACCGCGACGGCGCGCTCCTGCTGGCCGAGGCCGCCGAGCGGACCGGCGTCCGCGGCTACCTGCTCGTCTCCTCGATGGGCGTGGAGTCCGTGCGCGACGGCGCCGAGCCCGAGGGCCTGGAGCCGGCGATGCTGCCCTACCTGCGCGCCAAGCTCGCCGCCGAGGAGGGCGTGCGCGCCCGCGACCTGGCGGTGACCGTCCTGCGCCCCGGTGGCCTGACCGACGACCCGGGCACCGGTCTCGTGCGCCTGGCCCTCGAGGTCGACCGCGGGCGCGTCCCGCGCGCGGACGTGGCCGCCGTCCTCGCGGCGCTGCTGGCCCTCCCGCCGGCCCCGGGGGCGGTGCTGGAGCTCGTCGGCGGCGACGACCCGGTCGAGGACGCCGTCCAGCTGGCCCTGGGCGGCATCGGCCTGTGACATCGCGCGCGCGGCGGTGAGCCTGGGAGCGGGCTGTGAGTCGTCCCCAGCCCCTGGTCACGGCCCCGCCCGGGGCCGATGCTGGGCCCGTGACCGCGACCTCGCCCGCCCCCGCCGCTGACGGAGCACGGACCCGGCGCCCCCGCCGCCGAAGGTGGCTCTGGCTCGCCGCCGGCGCGGTGGTGCTCGCCGTCCTGGCCCTCGTCGTGGGGCCGCGGCTCTACGCCGCCTCGCAGGAGGGCAGCGCCGCCGCGCCGCTGGCCCCCGCCGAGCCCGCTCCCGCGGCCACCGAGGTGCCGACCGCGTCGCCCAGCGACGCGGCGGAGCCCCCCGCCCCGGCGCTCGCCGACGGCACCTGGAACGTCACCGGCGGCACCGCCGGGTACCGGGTCAACGAGGTGCTCAACGGCCAGGACGTCGCCGTCACCGGGCGGACCGACCAGGTGAGGGGCTCGTTCACCACCGCCGGCGGCACGCTGACCACCGGAGAGGTCGCCGTCGACCTCGCCAGCGTGGCCACCGACATCGCCGCGCGCGACGCGCAGTTCCGCCGCGTCGTGGGCGTCGAGGCCAACCCGGAGGCGACCTTCGTGCTCACCGCCCCGGTGGCCCTCGGCGGGCTCGCGGAGCCGGGCTCCTCGGTGGCCGTCACCCTGCCCGGCACCCTGACCATCAACGGCCAGCCGCGCGACGTGCAGGTCGCCGCGACGGCCGAGCTCACCGCCGCGGACTCCACCACCGTCACCGGGTCGATCCCGGTCACCTGGGCCGACCACGGTGTCGAGGCCCCCGACCTGGCCATCGTCAAGGTCGAGGAGACCGGCACCCTGGAGTTCCAGGTCGTCGCCGCCCGCGGCTGAGCGGCGTCAGGCCAGGGAGCGCTCGGCCGCCTCGACGACGTTGGCCAGCAGCATCGCGCGGGTCATCGGCCCGATCCCGCCCGGCACCGGGGTGTACCAGCCGGCCACCTCGGCCACGGCCGGGTCGACGTCGCCGACGAGGCGGTCCTTGCCGGTCTCGGCGTCGTGCACGCGGTTGATGCCCACGTCGACGACGACCGCACCCGGGCGCACCATGTCGGGCGTCAGGACGCCGACCACGCCGGCCGCGGCGACCACGACGTCCGCCCGCCGCGTGTGCTCGGCGAGGTCGCGGGTGCCGGTGTGGCAGGAGGTGACCGTGGCGTTGACGGCGCGGCGGGTCAGCAGCAGGCCGAGCGTGCGCCCGACGATGACGCTGCGCCCGATGACGCACACCTCGGCCCCGGCCAGCTCCACGCCGTGCCGCTCGAGGATCTCCACGACGCCGCGCGGGGTGCACGGCAGCGGCGTGGTCATCGGGCCGGACACGCTGGCCACGAGCTCGCCGAGGTTGGCCGGGTGCAGGCCGTCGGCGTCCTTCGCCGGGTCGACCAGGGAGATCACCCGGGCGCTGTCCAGCCCGGCCGGCAGCGGCAGCTGGACGATGTAGCCGGTGCAGGCGGGGTCGGCGTTGAGCCGGCGGACGGCGTCCTCGACCTCCTCCTGCGTGGCCGTGGCGGGCAGGTCGACGCGGATCGACTCGATGCCGACCTCGGCGCAGTCGCGGTGCTTGCCGCGCACGTAGGCCTGGCTGCCGGGGTCCTCCCCCACGAGCACCGTGCCGAGCCCCGGCACGACGCCGCGCCCGCGCAGCGCGTCGACCCGCGCCCGCAGCTCGCCCTTGATCGCCGAGGCGGTGGCCTTCCCGTCGAGGACCCGCGCGCTCACGCGCCGAGCCCGGGGTAGAGCGGGAAGGCGTCGGTGAGGGCGGCGACGCGGGCGCGCAGCGGCGCGAGGTCGGCCGCGGGGTCGAGCGCGGTGGCGATGACGTCGGCGACCTCGCGGAACTCGGCGTCCCCGAAGCCGCGGGTGGCCAGGGCCGGGGTGCCGATCCGCAGGCCCGAGGTGACCATCGGCGGGCGGGGGTCGAACGGCACGGCGTTGCGGTTCACGGTGATCCCGGCCTCGTGGAGGCGGTCCTCGGCCTGGCGCCCGTCGAGCTCGGAGGCGCGCAGGTCCACCAGCACGAGGTGCACGTCGGTGCCGCCGGTCAGCACGCTGGCGCCCACCCCGGCGACGTCGGGCTGCATGAGGCGCTCGGCGAGGATCGTGGCGCCGGCGAGGGTGCGCGCCTGGCGCTCGCGGAACTCCTCGGTCATCGCGATCCTGAAGGCCACGGCCTTGCCGGCCACCGCGTGCATGAGCGGGCCGCCCTGCTGGCCCGGGAAGACCGCGGAGTCCAGCTTCTTGGCGTGCTCGGCGCGGGACAGGATGATCCCGCTGCGCGGGCCGGCCATCGTCTTGTGCACGGTGGTCGTGACGACGTCGGCGTACGGCACCGGCGAGGGGTGCAGCCCGGCGGCGACGAGCCCGGCGAAGTGCGCCATGTCGACCATGAGCAGCGCGCCGACCTCGTCGGCGATCGCCCGGAAGGCCGCGAAGTCCAGGTGGCGCGGGTAGGCCGACCACCCGGCGATGATGAGCTTCGGGCGGCGCTCCAGCGCCACGCGGCGGACCTCGTCCATGTCGATGACGAAGGTGTCCTCGCGCACGCCGTAGGAGGCGACGTCGAACAGGCGCCCGGAGAAGTTGGCCTTCATGCCGTGGGTGAGGTGCCCGCCGTGGGCGAGCTCCAGGCCCAGGATGGTGTCGCCGGGGCGGATCAGCGCGTGCATCACCGCGGCGTTGGCCGAGGCCCCCGAGTGCGGCTGGACGTTGGCGTGCTCGGCGCCGAACAGCTCCTTGGCGCGGGCGATCGCCAGCGACTCGGCGATGTCGACCTGCTCGCACCCGCCGTAGTAGCGGCGGCCGGGGTAGCCCTCGGCGTACTTGTTCGTCAGCACCGAGCCCTGCGCCTCGAGCACCGCGCGCGGCGCGAAGTTCTCGCTGGCGATCATCTCCAGCGTCTCGCGCTGGCGGCGCAGCTCGCCGTCGAGGACGGCGGCGATCTCGGGGTCGACCTCGGCCAGGGGCCGGTCGGTCACGGGCTGGACGGGGGTCTGCGTCACCAGGGGCTCCTCGGGGCGTGGCACGGCGGAGGACGTCGCCGTCGGGCCCAGGCGGACGACCCGACGGTCGGTGCTCGTGCGCCGCTCCCCGGTGGTGACCCACCTCTCGCCAGTCGCGGCGCCGCCCAGCCTAGTGCAGCGGTCGGGCGGCGCCGCGAACCGGCGTCAGCGGTGGGCGCCGACCTGGGTCAGCCAGCCGTAGGGGGCGGCGAGCTCCTCCGCCGCCTCCGGGCCCCAGGAGCCGGGCTCGTAGGGCTGGAGGTCGGGGCGGTGCTCGAGCAGCGGGGTGACCACGCGCCAGGCGTCGCGCAGGCCGGCCGAGCTGGTGAACAGCGCCCGGTCGCCGATGAGCACGTCGCGCAGCAGCGCCGCGTAGGGCGGCAGCGGCTCGGCGTTGGGCAGGTCCTCGAGGTCGAGGTAGAGGCGCCCCGGCACGAGGTCGTCGGAGATCCCCGGACGCCGGGCGGTCACCCCGGCCCAGACGCTGCCGTTGCCGCTGAGGGTGAACGTGATCGTCTCGGGCGCGCCCGAGCCGTGGACGCCCGACTCGGGCTCCTTGAGCACGAGGGTGACGTGCTGGTGGCTCTCGGCGAGCTTCTTGCCGGTGCGCAGCAGGAACGGCACGCCGTGCCAGCG
The DNA here is from genome assembly GCF_058932755.1 of Quadrisphaera sp. DVD1. Lineage (NCBI taxonomy): Bacteria > Bacillati > Actinomycetota > Actinomycetes > Kineosporiales > Kineosporiaceae > Quadrisphaera > Quadrisphaera sp. DVD1. The sequence goes on along the minus strand of NZ_JBZYWI010000028.1, from coordinate 21,220 downwards.
GTCGGTGTCCACCCACACCCGCGCGGCGACGAAGGTGTCGGTGCTGGAGCCGTCCTCGACGTCGTCGAGGTCGCGGTAGCCCACGCCCTGGCCGAGGACGACCTCGCTGGGGTCGATCGGGCGGAAGGCGGCGAGCACCGACTCGCGGGCCTCCTGCAGCGCCGTGGGGTCCGAGCCCGCCGGCGGCTCCAGGGCCACCTCGGCGGCCACCTGGAGCATGTGGGTGACGAGCATGTCGAGGGTCGCGCCGGTCGCGTCGTAGAACTGCGCCCGCTCGTCGACGCCGAGGGTCTCGGGGACGTCGATCTGCACCTGGGCGACGTGCTCGGCGCTCCACACCTGCTCGAAGAGCCGGTTGGCGAAGCGCAGCACGTGCAGCTGCTGGGTCGCCTCCTTGCCGAGGAAGTGGTCGATCCGGAAGACCTGCTCCTCGTCGAAGACCGACTGGACGAGCCGGTCGAGCTCCTCGAAGGACTCCGGGGAGGTGCCGTAGGGCTTCTCGTAGACCACCCGGGAGCCGTCGGCCAGACCGTGCTTCGCGATCGCGCGGGTGTAGGCCTCGAAGGTGGACGGCGGCAGCGCCAGGTAGTGCACCACCTGCACGTCCCCGCCGAGCTCCTCGCGCGCCGCGGCGAGCACGTCGAGCAGCTCGCCGGCGTCCTCCTCGCTGAACCCGCCGCCGGCGAAGCGCAGCCCGGCGCCGACCTCCTCCAGGACGGCGTCCGAGACGTCCTTGCCGAACTCGCGCAGGCCCGCGAGCACGTGGTCGCGGTAGTCCGCGTCCGCCATGGCGCGGCGGCCGCTGCCGACCAGGAGCCAGCGCTCCGGCAGCAGGCCCGCGGCCGCCAGGGCGGCGAAGCCGGGCATGACCAGGCGCTTGGCCAGGTCGCCGGTGGCGCCGTACAGGACGAAGACGGTGGGGGCGGTGGGTGCTCCAGCGGTGTCGCTCACACGGTGAACCGTAAGCCGCCTACGGCTACCCTCGCCGCTCGTGACCACCCCGGCGTACGTCCTGAGCCTGTCCTGCCCCGACGGCCCCGGCATCGTGCACGCCGTCACGGGCGTGCTGGCGGAGCTCGGCGGCAACATCAGCGACAGCCAGCAGTTCGGCGACCCGGGCACCGGGCGCTTCCACATGCGGGTGCAGGTGCACGTGGACGCCGACCTCCCGGCGGTGCACGAGGCGTTCGCCCCGGTGGCGCAGCGCTTCGCGATGGACTGGGACCTGGACCTGCTCGGGCGCCCGCTGCGCACCCTGGTCATGGTCAGCCGGGCCGGCCACTGCCTCAACGACCTGCTCTTCCGCCAGCGCTCGGGCACGCTGCCCGTGTTCGTGCCGGCGATCGTGGGCAACCACCCCGACCTCGCGCCGCTGGCGGAGTTCTACGGCGTCCCGTTCCACCACCTGCCCGTCGACCGCTCGGTGCCCGGGACCCTGGAGGCCGCCGAGGCCCGCCTGCTGGAGCTCGTGGACTCCCTCGACGTCGAGCTCGTGGTGCTCGCGCGCTACATGCAGATCCTGTCCCCGCAGCTGTGCGCGGCGCTCGCCGGGCGCGCGATCAACATCCACCACTCGTTCCTGCCCAGCTTCAAGGGCGCGCGGCCCTACGCCCAGGCGCACGAGCGCGGCGTCAAGATCATCGGGGCCACGGCGCACTACGTCACCGCCGACCTCGACGAGGGCCCGATCATCGAGCAGGACGTCCAGCGGGTGGACCACTCGATGGACGTCGCCCAGCTGCAGGCGATCGGCCAGGACGTCGAGGCGCAGGTGCTCGCCCGCGCCGTGCGCTGGCACGCCGAGCACCGGGTGCTGCTCGACGGCCACCGCACCGTGGTCTTCCGCTGACGGCCCGGCGGCCGGCTCAGCTGCCGCCGTCGCCGCTGGCGCGGCCCTCCCACGGGGTCAGCGACCCCGGGTCGACCTGCTCGTCCGGGTCGGCCTCGGCCAGGTAGGACGCCGCCGCGTGGCGCTCCACCGTCGCCGAGCGCTCCCCCACGCCGCCGACGGTGATGTCGTCGACGGCCAGCAGCGCGCCGTCGTCCGGGTCGAAGCGCAGGACCGACATCTGCAGCGGCAGCGGGGCGTCGTCCTCCAGGGTGCGCAGCCCGGCGCCGCCGGAGGAGCCCTGGGTGAGCTCGAGCGTGCCGTCCTCCACCCGGTGCCGGCGCTCGTGGACGTGCCCGTCGAGCACGAGGGGCACGGCGCCGAAGAGCGGGTCGGCCATCCGCGGCTCGTGGACCACCGCCACGTCCACGGGCTCGCCCGCCTCCTCGGCGTCCTCGAGCGCCGCGGCGAGCTCCTCCCCCGCCGCGGTCAGCGCGTCGCGCGAGCCCGCCACCTCCACGAGCGAGCTCGGGCTGTAGGTGGGGTCTCCCGTCCCGGCCCAGCGCAGCCCCGCCACCTCGGCGACCGCGCCGTCGTCCAGGACCGTGACGTTCGGGAAGGCGGCCAGGGCCGCCTGGGTCGCGCCCTCGGAGTCGTGGTTCCCGCGCACCCACAGGTAGGGCACGCCCATCCTCGCGATCGGGTCCAGCAGGGACGCCTCCGCGGCGGTGCCGAAGTCGGTGGAGTCCCCGGTGTCGACCACCGCCTGCACGTCGAACTGCTCCACGAGGGTGCGCATGATGCTGTAGGCCTCGGGGTTGTTGTGGACGTCGGAGACCCACAGCACGCGGACGTCGTCCTGCTCGCCCCCGAGGTCGTCGGGGAGGCCGGACAGCGTCGCGTAGAGCTGGGAGACGCTGCCGGCCAGGGTCGCGACGCGCGCGCGGTAGCTGTCGAAGCGGCCGCCGATGTCGGTGAGGTTCCCGGCCAGCGAGGGCGCCTGCGAGAGCAGACCGGTGTACGTCGGCTCCGACAGCGCCTGCGGGCGCGCGGTGGCCGCGGCCGCGGCGCCGGAGCCGGCCAGCACGACGGCCGTGGTGCCGACCGCGGCCAGGGCTGCGCGCCAGCCCCGGAACAGGGCTCCGCAGGCCGCGCCGGCGGCGACCAGCGCCACGAGCGCCGAGCGGAGCACCAGCACCTGGAGCCCGTGGCGGAGGTCGGCGGCGATCTCCTCGCCCACCTGCGCCCGGGTGGCACCGCCGGACAGCAGCGCCTGGACGTCCTCCACGCGGATGCCGGTGACGGTGGCCCGCAGCCCGACCGGGCCGGCGTGGGTGTCGAGCGAGAGGTCGCCGAGCGGCGGCACCTCGACCCGGGTGCCGCCGTGCCAGGAGGGCACCAGCGCCAGCCGGACGTCGACCGGCCCGACCTGCTGCTCGGTGCCGCCCAGCCCCGCCATCGCGGCGCCGCCCGCCAGCAGCGCGACGAGGACGACCGCGGCCCAGCGCGCCACGAGGCGCCCGCGCCGGGGAGCCGGTGCGGGCTCGGGAGCGCCCTCCAGCTCCACCACGGCGTCGGCCGCGGGGCCGGCCGCGGTCTCGGGATCCACGCGAAGACCCTAGGTCGCCGCAGGCGCGCTCCAGCGCGCCCGGTGCGCGAGGGCCCTGTCCACGGACGGCCCATCGGCGCCGCCCGGCCCGCCTTGAGGGCGGAACACCCGCCCGCCCGCGCGGGTTGAGCCGGTCGTGAAGGTCGAGATCTGGTCCGACGTCGTCTGCCCGTGGTGCTACATCGGCAAGCGCCGCTTCGAGGACGCGCTGTCCCGCTTCCCCCACGCGGAGGAGGTGGAGGTGGAGTGGAAGGCGTTCGAGCTGGACCCGACGGCCACCTCCGGCCGCCCCGGGCAGGCCGGCGGGCTCGCTCCGTCCCTGGCGGCCAAGTTCCGCACCACCCTCGAGGGCGCTCAGGAGATGCTCGACTCGACGACCGCGACGGCCGCGGCCGAGGGCCTGGAGTACCACTTCGAGCGCGCCGTGCCCGCGAACACCGTCGACGCCCACCAGGTGATCCACCTCGCCGGTGAGCGCGGGGTGCAGGACGCCGTCAAGGAGCGGCTGATGCGGGCGTACTTCACCGAGGGCGAGGCCGTGGGCGACCGCGAGGTGCTCGTGCGCCTGGGCGCCGAGGCCGGGCTGGACGCCGACGAGGTCCGCGCGGTGCTCGCCGAGGGCCGGCTCGTGGAGGCCGTCCGCGCCGACGAGGCCGAGGCCGCCGCCCTGGGCGCGCGCGGCGTGCCGTTCTTCGTCGTGGACCGCCGCTACGGGATCGCCGGGGCGCAGCCGGCCGAGCAGTTCCTCGCCGTGCTCGAGCGGGCGTGGTCGGAGAGCCAGCCCCTCACCCTCGTGGGCACCGGCGACGACGCGAGCGCCTGCGGGCCCGAGGGCTGCGCGGTCTGACCGCCGCCACCTGGCGCCGGACGCACCGGAGGCGCCGTCCCGTTCCCGTGAGGGGACCGGGGCGGCGCCTCCGTCGTGCTGGCTGCTGGCGGCTCAGGCGAGCTTGCGCGCCAGGTTCTCGTCGAGCGCGGCGAGGAAGCCCTCCGTGGTCGCCCACGGCTGGTCCGGGCCGATGAGCAGCGCGAGGTCCTTGGTCATCGTGCCGGCCTCGACCGTCTCGATGCAGACCTGCTCCAGCGCCTCGGCGAAGCCGGTGACCTCCGGGGTGCTGTCGAGCTTGCCGCGGTGCTTGAGGCCGCCGGTCCACGCGAAGATCGACGCGATGGGGTTCGTCGACGTCGGCTTGCCCTGCTGGTGCTGGCGGTAGTGCCGGGTCACCGTGCCGTGGGCCGCCTCGGCCTCGACGATCGCGCCGTCGGGCGTGGTCAGCACCGAGGTCATGAGCCCCAGGGAGCCGAAGCCCTGCGCGACGGTGTCGGACTGCACGTCGCCGTCGTAGTTCTTGCAGGCCCACACGTACCCGCCCTCCCACTTGAGGGAGGCCGCGACCATGTCGTCGATGAGCCGGTGCTCGTAGGTGATGCCCGCAGCCGCGAACTGGTCCTTGAACTCGGCCTGGAACACCTCCTCGAAGATGTCCTTGAAGCGGCCGTCGTAGGCCTTGAGGATCGTGTTCTTCGTCGACAGGTAGACCGGGTAGCCCCGGGCCAGCCCGTAGTTGAGCGAGGCGCGGGCGAAGTCGCGGATCGAGCTGTCGAGGTTGTACATCGACAGGCTCACGCCGGCGCCGGGGGCCTGGAACACCTCGTGCTCGATCGGCGCGGAGCCGTCGGTCGGGGTGAAGGTCACGGTGAGCGTGCCCGCCGAGGGGAACGTGAAGTCCGTCGCCCGGTACTGGTCTCCGAAGGCGTGGCGGCCGACGATGATCGGCTTGGTCCAGCCCGGCACGAGCCGCGGGATGTTGCTGATGATGATCGGCTCGCGGAAGATCACGCCGCCGAGGATGTTGCGGATCGTCCCGTTCGGGGACCGCCACATCTTCTTGAGGCCAAACTCCTCCACGCGCGCCTCGTCCGGCGTGATGGTGGCGCACTTGACGCCGACGCCGTGCCGCTTGATCGCGTTCGCGGAGTCGATCGTCACCTGGTCGTCGGTGGCGTCGCGGTGCTCGATGCCGAGGTCGTAGTACTCGAGGTCGACGTCGAGGTAGGGGTGGATCAGGCGGTCCTTGATGAACTGCCAGATGATCCGGGTCATCTCGTCGCCGTCGAGCTCGACGACCGTGCCCTCGACCTTGATCTTGGCCATGCGCGTTCCTGTCCTCCGTCGGGCAGTGCTTCGACGTCAAGGTATCGCCTCAGCGCAGATGCGCCTCCAGGGCCTCCCGCACCACCTGCGAGACCGGCACGCCCCGCCCGCGCGCCCGTGCCTCGAGCCGGGCCCGCAGCTCCTCCGGCAGCCGCACCGCCAGTCGGGGCGAGGCGCCTCCCCCGCCGCGCCGGGCCCGAGCCCCACCCACCGCGGGACGGCCCCGTGACGGCAGGGCCTCGATCGCCAGCAGCAGCCGGAGCCACTGCTCGTCGGTGGGAGTCACGGCTCCACGATGGCCCAGTGCGGCGGCGCTGGGCGGGCCGGGAGCGCCGCCCTGTGGACGGCCAGGCCCCCAGGGCTGCCTGTCCCGGTGCTGGGCTTTGTGTCCGACGAAAAGCCCAGCACCGGGAGAGGGACCCCCAGGGCGTGCCGCGAGCGCGGTGGCAGGGTGGCGCCGTGTTCCACGTCGTCTTCTACCGACCCGAGATCCCGCCCAACACCGGCAACGCGATCCGGATGGCCGCCTGCACCGGCGCCACGCTCCACCTCGTCGGCCCGCTCGGCTTCTCCATGGACGAACCGCGCCTGCGCCGCGCCGGCCTGGACTACCACGACCTCGCCCGGGTGCACGTGCACGACCACCTCGACGCGGCCTGGGCGGCGCTGGCCGAGGCGGGCGGCGGCGAGCTCGGCCGGGTCTTCGCCTTCTCGACGGCCGCCACCACCCGCTACACCGACGTCGCCTACCGCCCCGGCGACGTGCTGCTGTTCGGGCCCGAGTCGGTCGGCCTGCCGCCCGAGGTCCAGCACGCCCCCCAGGTGACGGACCGGCTGCGGGTGCCGATGGTGCCCGGCCGGCGGTCGCTGAACCTGTCGAACACGGCCGCGATCGCCGTCCACGAGGCCTGGCGCCAGCACGGCTTCCCCGGCGGGGAGTGACTCCCGCTCAGGGCAGGCGCGGCACCACCCGGGAGGCCGCCTCGGCGGCTCGGGCCCGCACCGCGGCGAGGGGCTCGGGCTCGTCCGAGGGGTCGCCGTCCAGGGCCCGCGCCAGGGCGACGCCGAGGCGGCGGCGGGACGTGCTCGTGGGCTTGCCGAACAGCCGCAGGTCCGCTCCCGGCACGGCCAGGGCGGCGTCCACCCCGTCGAAGACGACCGCGTCGCCCTCCACGCCGCCGTAGACGACGGCGCTGGCACCGGCAGTGCGCAGGGAGGTGTCCACGGGCAGCCCCAGCAGCGCCCGGGCGTGCAGGTCGAACTCGCTCTGCCACTGGGTGGTCAGGGTGACCAGCCCGGTGTCGTGGGGGCGCGGGCTCACCTCGCTGAACCACACGTCGTCCCCGCGCACGAAGAGCTCCACGCCGAAGACGCCCTGGCCGCCGAGGTCGCCGGTGACGGCCGCGGCCACCTCCTGCGCCCGCTCCAGCGCGCGGGCCGACATCGGCTGCGGCTGCCAGCTCTCCACGTAGTCGCCGCGCTCCTGGCGGTGGCCGATCGGCGCGCAGAACGCCGTCTGCACCTCGCCGTCGGCGCCGCGGGCCCGCACGGTCAGCAGGGTGATCTCGTAGTCGAAGTCGACGAACGCCTCGACGATCACCCGGCCGCGGTCGACCCGGCCGCCGGCCATGGCGTACCGCCACGCCTCCTCGACGTCGTCGGGCCCGTGCAGGGTGCTCTGGCCCTTGCCCGAGCTGGACATGACGGGCTTGACCACGCAGGGGAAGCCGACCTCGGCGGCGGCCTGCGCCAGCTCGGCGGCGGAGTCGCAGAAGCGGTAGTCGCTGGTCGGCAGCCCGAGCTCCTCGGCGGCGAGCCGGCGGATGCCCTCGCGGTCCATCGTCAGCCGGGCGGCGCGGGCGGTGGGGGTGACCCGCACCGGGCCCTCGGCCTCGACGTCGACGAGCACGGACGTCGCGATGGCCTCGATCTCGGGGACCACCACGAGCGGCCCCTTCGCGGCCTCCGCCTCGATGACGGCGCGCAGCTGCTCGGGGTCGCTCATGGTCAGCGTGTGGGCGGTGTGGGCCACCTGCTGGCCCGGCGCGTCGGCGTAGCGGTCGACGGCGATGGTCTCCACCCCCAGGCGCTGGAGGGCGACGAGCACCTCCTTGGCGAGCTCGCCGGCTCCGAGGAGCATCACGCGGGTGGCGTCCGGGGACAGCGGCGTGCCGAGGGTGACCATGGCGGAAGGCTAGGCGCTCACCCCAGGAGCAGGGCGACCACTAGCAGGACCGGCAGCGAGAGCACCGTCGTCAGCAGCACGGCGTCGCGCGCGAGCGCCACCGCCCGGTCGTAGCGCACCGCGTAGACGAAGACGTTCTGCGCCGTGGGCAGGGCCGCGGCGAGCACCACCCCGAGCAGCGCGGTCCCCTCCAGGCCCAGCAGCGAGGCGACCGCCCAGGCGGCGGCCGGCTGGACGACGAGCTTGAGCGCCACGGCCAGCCACACGTCGGGGCCGCCGAGGCGCACCCGCGTCCCGCCGGCCAGCGAGAGCCCGAAGGCCAGCAGGGCGCTGGGCACCGCGGTGTCGGCGAGCAGCGCCAGGGGGTCGGCCACCGGGGCGGGCAGCTCGACGTCCAGCAGGCCGAGCACGATGCCGGCGCCCGCTGCCAGCAGCAGCGGGTTGCGCAGCGGCCGCAGCGCGTGGGCGGGGCTCAGGCGGCGCGCGCCGGCCGCGCGCGCGTCGAGCACGGTGATCGCCAGCGGCGCCAGCACGGCGAGCTGGAACAGCAGGGCCGGGGCGACGACCGTGGCGTCCCCGAGCACGTACACCGCGATCGGGATGCCGAGGTTGACGGCGTTGACGTAGCTGGAGGCCAGCGCCCCCACGACGACGTGCTCGACGCCGCGCCGCCACAGCAGGCGGGCCACGGCCGCGAAGGCCAGCGCGCTGACCACCGCGGCGGACGCGGAGACCACGAGCGCGCGGGAGAGGACCTCGTGGACGTCGGCCGAGGACAGCGTCTGGAGCAGCAGCGCCGGCGTGCCGACGAAGAACACCAGCCGCGCCAGCACCACCTGGCCCTGCGGGCCCAGCACGCCGGTGCGGCCGACCACCCAGCCGACCGCGACGACGCACGCGACCACGGCGAACCCGGACAGGACTCCGGTCATCGGGCGGTCACGGCGAGGAGCATGGCAGCCGTCAGGACCCGGTGGTCGCGGCCTCCTCCGCGCCGTCGGCGATCTTCGAGGGCAGCGTGCCGTCGAGCGCGCTCCGACCGCCCGCGAAGGCGCCGCGGTAGCGGCGGGCCGGGTGGCTGTCCTCGGCGAAGACCCGGCCCGGTCCGTAGAGGTTCTCGCGCAGGGTGCTGCCCTCGTACTCGGTGCGGGCGCGGCCGCGGCGCTGCAGCTCCGGGACGACGAGCTCCACGAGGTCCACGAACGTCCCGGGGGTGACGGCGTAGGCGAAGTTGAAGCCGTCCACGCCGCCCTCGTCGACCCACCGCTCGAGCTCGTCGGCGACGGTCTGCGCGGACCCCACGACGACCGGGCCCATGCCGCCCACGCTGCGCTGCTCGACGATGTCGCGCGGGGTCCACCGGCGCTCGGCGTCGATGGTGGCGAGGGAGGCGAGCACCGAGCGCAGGCTGTCGTTCTCGACCTCCACGAGCGGGGTGTCGGGGTCGTACTGGGAGAAGTCGATGCCGGTCCAGCCGCCGTACAGGGCCATCATCCCCTCGGCCGAGGCGTAGGAGAGCAGCTCCGCGTGCTTGGCGCGCGCGGCCTCGTCGGTCTCGGCGGTGATGACGGTGACGAGCGCGAAGATCTTCACCGAGTCGCGCGAGCGGCCGACCGCCTCGGCCCGGTCGCGGATGTCGTCGCTCGTGGCGCGCGCCTGCGCGACCGTGGCGGGGCTGATGAACACCCCCTCGGCGTGCTTGGCCGCGAACGCCCGGCCGCGCGGCGAGGCCCCGGCCTGGAAGATCACCGGGGTGCGCTGGGGGCTCGGCTCGGAGAGGTGGATGCCGGGGACGGAGTAGTGCTCGCCGCGGTGGCCGATCGGGTGGATCTTCGAGGGGTCGGTGTAGACGCCCCGCTCGCGGTCGCGCACGACGGCGCCGTCCTCCCACGAGCCCTCCCACAGCTTGTAGGTGACGTCGAGGAACTCCTCCGCGATGTCGTAGCGGGCGTCGTGGCCGATCTGCTGGGTGTACCCGAGGTTGACCGCGGCGCTGTTGAGGTAGCTGGTGACGACGTTCCAGGCCACCCGCCCGCCGGTCAGGTGGTCGAGGGTCGAGAACTTCCGGGCGAGGGCGTACGGCTGCTCGTAGGTCAGGGCGCTGGTGATCCCGAAGCCGAGGTGCTCGGTGACCACGGCCATGGCCGGCACCTGCGCGAACGGGTCGTTGACCGGCACCTGCGCGGCGTCGATGAGGGACGGGGCGACGCTGTCGCGGTAGACGTCGTAGACGCCGACCACGTCGGCGATGAAGAGGGAGTCGAAGCGGCCCCGCTCCAGCAGGCGCGCCAGGTCGGTCCAGTACCCGAGGTCGTTGTAGCGGTGGGCCTGGCTGTCGGGGTGGCGCCAGGTGCCCGCGGACTGGTGGGTCACGCAGGTCATGTCGAAGGCGTTGAGGATGATGCGCTGACCCACGGGGGTCCTCCGGTCTCATCGGACCTGGCGGGAGCACCTCTGCACGAGCGAGGTTGCTGCGGCGTCGACGAGCCAGGTCTCTCGGCCGCTCTGGATGGGTGCCGACAGCAAACCCCGGCCGGTCGCGGGCGTCAATCCGGACCGCCCCGTCCCCGGTGCTCCAGCCGGGTCAGCCGCCGTCGGGAGCCGTGAGCGCCAGCAGCGCCACGCCCAGGGCCAGCAGCCCCGACGTCGCGACGTCCACGCCCCGCGAGCGCACCGCCAGCGGCCCGGCCGCCGCCACCGGCAGCACCAGGCGGGCGATCGCCGCGCCCGCCAGCACGGCGGCCAGCACGACCCCGGCGAGGCGGAAGGAGACCAGGGCGCCCGCCAGCGCGGCCAGGACGATCCCCGCCCCGATGAGGACCAGGGCCCGGGGTCGCGGCGCCCTCACCGCCTCGGTGCTGCGCGCTTCGCCCTGGGCCACGCGGGGCAGGCTAGCCCGGCCGGGGGTTCGGGGGTGGGGAGGCTGGGTACGACCGCCCCCGTGCCCCGCGACACCGCGCCCCGCGACCCCGCGCCCGCCCCCGACGCCACCGACGCGCCCTCCGCCGAGGAGCTCTCGGCCATCGCCGCCGAGCGCTTCGGCTGGAGCGAGCTGCGCCCCGGCCAGCTCGAGGCCGTCGAGCACCTCGTCGCGGGCCGCGACGTCCTCGTGGTGATGCCGACCGGCCACGGCAAGTCCGCCGTCTACCAGCTCGCCGCGCTGGCGCTCGACGGACCGACGGTCGTCGTCTCCCCGCTGATCGCCCTCCAGCAGGACCAGGTCGCGCACCTCGCCGGGACCGGCACCGCGGACGCCGTGGCGGTGAACTCCGCGCAGCGCCGCACCGAGACCACCCGGGCCTGGGAGGCGCTCGCCTCCGGGACGGCCGAGTTCGTCTTCCTCGCACCCGAGCAGCTGGCCAACGACGACGTCCTGGAGCGGCTGCGGGCGCTGGGCCCCTCGCTGTTCGTCGTCGACGAGGCGCACTGCGTCTCGTCGTGGGGGCACGACTTCCGACCCGACTACCTGCGCCTGGGCGACGTGATCGAGCAGCTCGGCCACCCCACGACGGTCGCGCTCACGGCGACCGCGGCACCGCCGGTGCGCGACGAGGTCGTCCAGCGGCTGCGGATGCGCGACCCCCACCTCGTCGTCCAGGGCTTCGACCGGCCGAACATCTTCCTCGAGGTCGTGCGCACCGCCGACGACGCCGAGAAGCGCCGGGAGGTCGTGCTGCGCGCGGCGACGTCGGCCAAGCCGGGGCTCGTCTACGTGGCCACCCGCAAGGACGCCGAGGCCTACGCCGACGAGCTGTCCCACCTCGGCCTCGACGTGGAGGCGTACCACGCGGGCATGAGGGCCGACGAGCGCGAGTGGGTGCACGAGGCCTTCCTCGCCGGCGACCTCGACGTCGTGGTCGCCACCTCCGCCTTCGGGATGGGCATCGACAAGGCGGACGTGCGCTTCGTCCTCCACGCCTCGATCACCGACTCCCTCGACAGCTACTACCAGGAGGTCGGTCGGGCGGGCCGGGACGGCGAGCCGGCGCTGGCCACGCTGTTCTACCGCCCCGAGGACCTGGGCCTGCAGCGCTTCCTCGGCCGCGGCGGGCCCGACCAGGAGGTGCTGACGGCGGTGGCCAGCGCCGTTCGGGACGCCGACGGAGCGGTCACGGCCCCCGAGCTGCGGGAGGAGCTGGACCTGTCCGCCAGCCGGCTCACCAGCGCCGTCAACCTCCTCGAGCAGGCCGACGCCGTGGAGGTGGCGGAGGGGCGCGCGCTCGCCTGGGCGGAGGACGGCACCCCCGTGCGCGAGGCCGTGGCCGAGGCCCTGGAGGTCGCCGAGGCCCGCCAGCGGATGGACCGCTCCCGGCTGGAGATGCTGCGCGGGTACGCCGAGACCACCGGCTGCCGGCGCCAGTTCCTGCTCGGCTACTTCGGCGAGCACCTGGCCGAGCCGTGCGGTCGCTGCGACACGTGCCGCTCCGGGACGGCGACCGCTGCCGCCGGGGCCGGGGCCGGGGACGGCGGCGCAGACTGGCCCGTGGGCACGCGCGTGGTGCACGCCCAGTGGGGGGCCGGCGTGGTCATGCGACCCGAGGGCGACCGGCTCACGGTGCTCTTCGAGCAGCAGGGCTACCGCACCCTCGCCCTGAGCGCGGTCGAGGAGAACGGCCTGCTCGAGCGGGCGGAGGACTAGGCCTCCCGGCGGGCGGTCCCCCCACGCGAGGCCCGGCGCCCCTACGCTGGCGGGCCTGACGAGGAGGACGCCGTGCCCGAGACCCACGACCGCGTGCACGACCGCGCGCCCGACCGCGCGGTGACCATGGAGACGATCGCCGCCGAGGCGGGCGTCTCGGTCCCGACCGTCTCCCGGGTCCTCAACGGCCGGTCGGACGTCGCGCCGCGCACCCGCGAGCGGGTCGAGCAGCTCCTGCGCGAGCACGGCTACCAGCGCCGGGGACCGCGCCCGCAGGGCCGCGCCTGGCTGATCGACCTGGTCTTCAACGACCTCGACAGCCCCTGGGCGGTCGAGATCATCCGCGGCGTCGAGGAGGCCGCCCACGCGGCGGGCGCCGGCACCGTGGTCTCGGCGATCCACCGCCGGGCGAGCTCCACGCGGCAGTGGCTGGAGAACCTGCGGGCCCGGGCCAGCGACGGGGCGATCCTCGTCACCTCCGCCCTCGACCCGTCGCTGCACGAGGAGCTGCGGAGCCTGCACGTGCCGGCGGTCGCGGTCGACCCCGCCGGGGTGCCGGACCTCGACGTGCCCACGGTCGGCGCCACGAACTGGGCCGGGGGCCTCAGCGCCACCGAGCACCTCATCGGCCTGGGCCACCGGCGCGTCGCGCACGTCGGCGGCAGGCCGGGGCTGTGGTGCAGCCGGGCCCGCCTCGACGGCTACCGCGCGGGCCTGGAGAGCGCGGGGCTGGCGGTCGACCCCGACCTCGTCGTCGTCGGCGACTTCGACCACGAGTCCGGGTTCCGGGCCGGTCAGCGCCTCCTGGCCCTGCCCGACCCGCCCACCGCCGTCTTCGCCGCGAGCGACCAGATGGCCCTCGGCCTCTACGAGGCCGCCCGCCAGCTCGGGCTGCGCGTGCCCGAGGACCTCAGCGTGGTCGGCTTCGACGACCTCCCGCTCGCGCGCTGGGCCTCGCCGCCGCTGACCACGGTGCGCCAGCCGCTGGCGGACATGGGCATGGTGGCCGCGCGCGCCGTCCTGCGGCTCGTCAACGGCGAGACCGTGGAGACCCCCCGCGTCGAGCTGGCCACCGCGCTCGTGGTCCGCGACAGCTCGGCACCGCCCCGCCGCTGAGGCGGCGGGGCGGCGGGGCGCTCCGCGTCAGTGCGCGAAGTGGCGCGCTCCGGTGAGGTAGAGGGTGATGCCGGCGGCCGAGGCCGCCGCGACCACCTCGTCGTCGCGCACGGACCCCCCGGGCTGGACCACGGCGCGCACGCCCGCGTCGGTGAGCACCTGCAGGCCGTCGGCGAAGGGGAAGAAGGCGTCCGAGGCCGCCACGGCACCCCGCGCCCGCTCCTCCCCCGCGCGCGCCACGGCGAGGCGGCAGGAGTCGACCCGGTTGACCTGCCCCATCCCGACGCCCACCGCGGCGCCGCCCCTGGCCAGGAGGATCGCGTTCGAGCGCACCGCGCGCACCGCGCGCCAGGCGAAGGCGAGGTCGGCCAGGGTCGCGGCGTCGGCCGCCTCGCCCGCCGCGAGCTGCCAGGCCGCCGGGTCGTCGCCGGCGGCGTCGAGCACGTCGGCGTCCTGGACGAGCAGCCCGCCGCTGACCGGGCGCACCTCGGTGCGCGGGCCCGGCGCGGGCAGGGGGCAGCGCAGCAGGCGCACGTTCTTCTTGCGGGTGAGCACCTCGAGCGCGCCGGGCTCGTAGTCCGGGGCCACCACGACCTCGGTGAAGACCTCGGCCACCTGCTCGGCCATCGCCACGGTCACCGGGCGGTTCGCGGCGATCACGCCGCCGAAGGCGGAGACCGGGTCGCAGGCGTGGGCCCTGGCGTGGGCCTCGGCGACGTCGGCGCCCACGGCGATCCCGCACGGGTTGGCGTGCTTGATGATCGCCACCGCCGGCTCGGCGAAGTCGGCGGCGGCGCGGCGGGCCGCGTCGGCGTCGACGTAGTTGTTGTACGACATCTCCTTGCCGTGCAGCTGCTCGGCCGTGGCCAGCCCCTCGCCGCCGCCCAGCGTGGCGCCGCCGACGTACAGGGCCGCGCTCTGGTGGGGGTTCTCGCCGTAGCGCAGCACCGTCCCGCGGGTCCACGCGGCGCCGAGGAAGGCCGGGAAGCCGGGCGCGTCGGCGTCGTCCTCGAGCTGCTCGCTGGCCAGCGACTGCGCCCACCACGTGGCCACCGCGGCGTCGTAGGCGGCCGTGGCGGCGAACGCCCGGCCGGCCAGGGCGCGGCGCTGGGCCAGCGTGGTGCCCCCGGCGCGGACGGCGTCCAGCACCGCCGCGTAGTCGCCCGGGTCGGTGACCACCGCGACGTTCGCGGAGTTCTTCGCCGACGCGCGCACCATCGCCGGGCCGCCGATGTCGATCTGCTCCACGCACTCCTCCGGCTCGGCGCCGGAGGCCACCGTGGCCTCGAAGGGGTAGAGGTTGACCACGACCAGCTCGAAGGCCTCGATGCCGAGGTCGACGAGCTGGCGGCGGTGCTCGGGGTCGCGGCGGTCGGCCAGGATCCCGGCGTGCACCCGCGGGTGCAGCGTCTTCACGCGCCCGCCGAGGCTCTCGGGGAAGCCGGTGAGCTGCTCGACGGCCGTCACCGGCACGCCGGCCGCGGCGATCGCGGTCGCCGTCGAGCCCGTGGAGACGATCCGGACGCCGGCCTCGTGCAGGCCGCGAGCGAGCTCGGCCAGCCCGGACTTGTCCGACACGCTGACCAGCGCGCGCCTGACCGGGTCGCGCACCGCGTCGGGCTGGGGACCAGGGGTGCTCATCCGAAGGTGACCTTCCTGCCGGTGACGGTCCACCCGGAGCGGACCATGAGGGTGAGGACGTCGACGAGCATGCTGCGCTCGGCGACCTTGATGCGCTCGTGCAGCGCGGCCTCATCGTCGCCGTCGAGGACCTCGACGGCGCGCTGGGCCAGGACGGGCCCGGTGTCGACCCCGGCGTCGACCAGGTGGGCCGTGCAGCCGGTGACGCGGACGCCGTGCGCCAGCGCGTCGCGCACGGCCGAACCGCCGGGGAACGCCGGCAGCAGGGACGGGTGGGTGTTGACGATGCGCCCGCCCAGGGCCTCGAGGACCGCCGGGCCCAGCACCCGCATGAACCCCGCGCACACCACGAGGTCGGGCTCGAGCGCCGCGAGGGCGGTGGCCAGCCGCGCGTCCCAGGCGGCCCGGTCGGGGGCGTCGGCCGGCGACAGCACCGCGGTCGCGACGCCGGCGGCAGCGGCGCGCTCCAGCGCGGGCGCGCCCGCCCGGTCGCAGACCAGGGCCTCGACGGTGAACGGCGCGCGCCCCGCGGCGTCCAGGAGCGCCTGCAGCAGCGTGCCGGCACCGGAGGCGAGCACGACCAGCCGCGCCGGGGAGGGCGGTCTGCGGGCGCTCGTCACGGTCGGAGACGATAGCGATCAGACGAACGACGCCGTGGAGGGCACGTGAGCGACCGGTCCGCACCACCCGGGGGTCCTCGGCGACCCCTCGCCCCGCCGCCGACCGCGGCCCCGGGCGACGACCGCGGCGCGGCGGTCGAGACCGCCAGGCTGGCGCTGCGCTTCGGGCTGCTGGTGGTCGCCGGGCTCGTGGCGATGTCCCTGCCGCTGCCGTGGCGCCTGGGCGGGCTGGTCTTCGTCGTGCTGGGGCTCGTGGTCGGCGTGATGGCGCTGCGGTCCGCCGCCCGCGCCTCGGCCGGGGCGGGCGCGATCGTCGTGCTCTCCCTGGGCCTGGTGGCCACGGCGCTGGTGCTGGGGGTGCAGCTGCTGCTGCTGGCGGTGTGGCCGCTCACCGCCGACCTCGAGCGCTGCCAGGCGTCGGCGCTGACCGACCGCGCCGAGCGCGCCTGCCAGGACGACTTCCAGCGCTCGCTCGAGTCGTGGCTGCCCGGCCGGTGACCGGCCGGGCAGCGGCGACCCGCGCGGGGATCAGGCGCTGATCCCCTTCATGACCTCGCGCATGAGCGCCGCGGTCTCGGACGGCGTGCGGCCGACCCTGACGCCAGCGGCCTCGAGCGCCTCCTTCTTGGCGGCGGCGGTGCCGGAGGACCCGGAGACGATCGCCCCGGCGTGGCCCATGGTCTTGCCCTCGGGAGCGGTGAACCCGGCCACGTAGCCGACGACCGGCTTGGTCACGTGCTCGCGGATGTAGGCCGCGGCGCGCTCCTCGGCGTCACCGCCGATCTCGCCGATCATGACGATCGCGTCGGTGCCGGGGTCGGCCTCGAAGGCGGCGAGGGCGTCGATGTGCGTGGTCCCGATGATCGGGTCGCCGCCGATGCCCACGCAGGTGGAGAACCCGAAGTCGGCGAGCTCGTACATCATCTGGTAGGTCAGCGTGCCGGACTTGCTGACCAGCCCGATGCGCCCGGGCGGGGTGATGTCGGCCGGGATGATGCCCGCGTTGGACTCCCCCGGGGTGATGAGGCCGGGGCAGTTCGGGCCGATGATCCGGGTCGTGCCCTTGTCGAGCGCGTGGGCGAGGAGCTCCGCGGAGTCCTTCACCGGGACGCCCTCGGTGATCACGACGACGAGCGGCACCGCGGCGTCGATCGCCTCGAGCGCGGCGGCCTTCGTCGCGGCGGCGGGCACGAAGATCACGGAGACGTCGGCGCCGGTGGCCTCGACGGCCTCGGCCACGGACCCGAAGACGGGCACCTGGACGCCGCCGTCGAACTCCACGGTCGTGCCGGCCTTCCGCGGGTTGACGCCGCCGACGACGTCGGTGCCCGAGGCCAGCATCCGCTGGGTGTGCTTGCGGCCCTCGGAGCCGGTCATGCCCTGGACGAGGACCCTGCTGTCCTTGGTCAGGAAGATCGCCATGTCTGTCCAGTCCTCTCAGGCGGCGCTGTCGGTGCGGGCGGCGAGCTCGGCGGCGGCGCGGGCCGCGCCGTCCATGGTGTCGACGACCGTCACCAGGGGGTGGGCGGCCTCGGCGAGGATCCGCCGGCCCTCGACCACGTTGTTGCCGTCCAGGCGCACGACGAGCGGCTTGGAGGCCTCGTCGCCGAGCAGCTCGAGGGCGGAGACGATGCCGTTGGCCACCGCGTCGCAGGCGGTGATCCCGCCGAAGACGTTGACGAAGACGCTGCGGACCTGCGGGTCGCCGAGGATGACGTCCAGCCCGGCGGCCATCACCTCCGCGGAGGCGCCGCCGCCGATGTCGAGGAAGTTCGCGGGCTTGACGCCGCCGAACTCCTCACCGGCCTGGGCCACGACGTCCAGGGTGCTCATGACGAGGCCGGCGCCGTTGCCGATGATCCCGACGGAGCCGTCGAGCTTGACGTAGTTGAGGTTCGCCGCCCTGGCCTTGACCTCGAGCGGGTCGGTGGCCGTGTCGTCGGCGAGCTCGGACTGCAGCGGCTGGCGGAAGGCGGCGTTCTCGTCGAGGGAGACCTTGCCGTCGAGGGCGATCACGCGGCCGTCGGTCACGCGCACCAGCGGGTTGACCTCGACGAGCGTGGCGTCGGCCTCGCGGTAGACGTCCCACAGGCGCTGCAGCACCGTGGCGACCTGGGGCGCCACGTCCTCGCCGAACCCGGCGGCGGCGACGATCTCGGCGGCCTTGGCCTCGTCGATGCCGGTGGCCGGGTCGACGGCGACGCGGGCGAGCGCCTCGGGGCGCTCGACGGCGAGCTGCTCGATCTCGACGCCGCCCTCGACGCTGGCCATCGCCAGGTAGCGGCGCTCGGCGCGGTCCAGGAGGAGGGAGACGTAGTACTCCTCCTCGATCGCCGCTCCGGCGGCCACCATCACGCGGTGGACGGTGTGGCCCTTGATGTCCATCCCGAGGATCGCGGCGGCGTGCTGCTCGGCCTCGTCGGGGGTCTTGGCGACCTTGACCCCACCGGCCTTGCCGCGCCCGCCGACCTTCACCTGCGCCTTGACGACGACGGTGCCGCCGAGCTGCTCGGCGGCGGCGCGCGCCTCCGCGGGCGTGGTGGCCACGAGGCCGGGCAGCACCGGCACGTCGTGGGCCTCGAACAGGTCCCTGGCTTGGTACTCGTACAGGTCCACGTGATGGCCCTCCGTCGGCGGCGTGCGGTCGTCCGCGGCGGGACGCTCTGGCATCCGCGCCGGCAGGTCGAGCGTAGTGGTGGACGTCCACGGCCCCGAGCCGGGGCCGTGGACGTCCAGCGGGCTCAGTCCTGCAGCAGGCCGGCGCCCCGGGCGCGCATCCGGCCGGCGGCCACGGCCCCCACGACGAGGGCGAGGACGGGCACGGCCCCGAGGGCCACGGCGAGACCGACGCTGCCGGCGACCACGAGCGGGAAGTTCGAGACCACCAGGTACAGCGTGGCCAGGAGGCCGAGGAGGGCGAGCACCGGGGCGACGCGCGTGGTGAGCACCCGCCCGCCCCCGTCCGCCGGGTGGCGGACGAAGAAGACGAGCACCGCCACGGTGGTCAGGCCCATCAGCAGCACGATCCCGAGGGTGGCGATGCCGGCGAAGGCCGAGAAGACCTGCACCAGCGGCTCCAGGCCCAGGACGGCGCACAGGGCGACCAGGACCGCCGCCGTGATGCTCTGGACGTGCGAGGAGGTCGAGGGCGAGTGGTGGCGCGGGTGCACCGTGGCCAGGGCGGACGGCAGGACGCCGCGCCGGGCCAGGGTGAACTGGTAGCGGGCCACGACGTTGTGGAAGGACAGGACGCAGGCGAAGAGGCTGGTGACGAGCAGGACCTCCATGACGTCGCGCAGCACGGTGCCGACGTAGGTCTCCGCGGTGTTGAGCATGAACCCCCCGGTGTCGGAGGTCGCCGCCTCCACCGCACCCGTGTTGCCCCAGGCCTCGACCATCGCCCAGCTGGAGGCGGTGTAGAAGACGCCGATGATCGTGACGGCCAGGTACGTGGCCCGCGGGATGGTCCGCTCGGGGTCGCGGGCCTCGTCGCGGAAGACCGCGGTGGCCTCGAAGCCGATGAAGCCCGTGACCGAGAAGAGCACGGCGATGCCGAGCGGGCCCGAGAAGACCTCCGCGGGCGAGAACGGCGACAGGGACAGCCCCTCGGCCCCGCCGCGGGCGATGATGGCCAGGTCCATGGCGACGACGATGAGGATCTCCGCCACCAGCGCGACGCCCAGCACCTTCGCGCTCAGGTCGATGTGCCGGTGGCCGAGGGCGGCGACCACCAGCAGCACGAGCGCCGTCCAGACCGGCCAGGGCACGTCGGGACCGCCGTAGCGGGCGACCAGGTCGCGCACGACACCGCCGAGGTAGCCCCACACGGCGACCTGGATGGCGGTGTAGGTCACCAGGGCGAGGAACGCGGTGGCCAGGCCCGCGCGGTCCCCCAGGCCCCGGGCCACGTAGGCGTAGAAGGCGCCGGCCTGGTGCACGTGCGGCGTCATCGCCACGAACCCGACCGAGAACAGCAGCAGCACCACCGTGGCGATGAGGAAGCCCGCGGGGGCGCCGGCGCCGTTGCCCAGGGAGATGGACAGCGCGACGTTGCCGCCGATCACGGTCAGCGGCGCCGCCGCCGCGATGACCATGAAGACGATCGCGGCGACCCCGAGGTGGCCCGACAGCCGTGGGCCGGCAGGGGTCGTGGTGGTGCTGGGCGTGGAGCTCATGCGCGGTGTCCGTCCGTGTCGTCGGAGAGGTGGAGGGCGGCCTGGAGCGCGGGCCCGGGGTGCAGGTCCAGGCGCCGGTCCGCGAGGTAGGGGTTGTCGCGGTGGCCGGCCTCGACCACGGCGGTGTCCACGTCGGCCAGCAGCAGCGCGTCGCCGTCCACGGCGCTGGCGAGCACCTCGCCGCTGGGCGCGACCACGCTGCTGCGCCCGACGTAGCTCAGGGTGCGCTCGCTGCCGGTGTGGTCGGCGTAGGCGACGTAGACCTGGTTCTCCCACGCGCGGGTGCGGATGACGGTCTCGGCGACGAAGGAGAAGGGCTCCATCTGCGCGGTCGGCACGGCGACCAGGTGGGCCCCTGCCGCCGCGGCGGCGCGCACCACCTCGGGGAACTCGACGTCGTAGCAGATGAGCACCGCGATCCTCACCCCGTGCAGGGCCAGGAGGGTCACCCCGCGCTCGCCGGGGGTGAACTGCTCGCGCTCCACCGCCCCGAACAGGTGCGTCTTCACGTGCCGCCCCACCACCTCACCGCGCTCGTCCAGCAGCACGGCGGTGTTGACGACCCGTCCGGCGCCGTCCAGCTCGGGCAGCCCGACGAGCAGCGCGATGCCGTGCCGGCGGGCGATCTCGGCGGCGCCGGGGAGGACCTCGCCCTCGGCGCGAGCAGCTGCCGCGGCGGTCTCGTCGCCGAGCTCGTACCCGGTGAGGAACATCTCGGGCGTGATCAGCAGCTGGGCGCCAGCAGCCGCGGCCTCGGCGGCGCGGGCGTCGACCTGGGCGAGGTTGGCCGCGACGTCCCCGAGGGCCGCGGATCCCTGCAGGAGCGCGATGCGCAGGACGGTCATGGCTGCATCCTGGCGGACGCCGACGGCCCTGTGAGCCCCCTGGCTCCGATCGGCGGCCCAGCGGCCCCGCGCCGCGCCCGCGCGCCGCGGGGCCGCTGGGCCGCCGGGGTGACGCCCGCCGCCCTGCTGGGCCGTTCGAGACCTCCACGGCTCACGGGTCATCGACAGTCACTCCCCGTCACCGCCACGCTCCGCCCATGACGAGGACCAGGGCACGAGCAGCGGTCGCGGCGGCCTGCGCCGCGGCGCTGGCCGGTGGTGGTGTCGCCGTGGCGACGACCGGCCCGCAGCGCCTGGAGGCGGTGAACGCCTGGGAGGAGACCGGCTCCACCGACGGGCTCACCCGCGTCGTGGTCACCCTCGCCTCCCAGGAGCGCGCCGGTGCCGCCGTCGGCAGCGCCGGCGTC
>NZ_JBZYWI010000271.1:0-569 GCF_058932755.1 Quadrisphaera sp. DVD1 | reverse complement strand
CTGGCCGCCGGGGACCTCACGGTCGAGCACGCGCTGGTGGTGCACCGGACGATGAATCGCCTCGACGCGTCCGTCGACCCGGCCACCCGGGCTGAGGCGGAGCGGTTCCTCGTCGACCAGGCCGCCGTGCTCGACCCGCGTCACCTCGCCCAGGTCGCCCGCGCGCTGCGCCACCGCCTGTCCCCGGACGCCGGTGGCAACCTCGCCCGCGAGGAGGACGCCACGGTCACGGCGCGGGAGGTGCGGTGCACCCAGACCGACGAGGGCACCTGGCTGCTGTCCGGGGTCCTGGACGCGGTCGGCGGCGCGACCCTCGCCGCGGCCCTCGATCCGCTCTCCGCGCCGTTGCCCGCGACGGGCGGGGTGCCGGACCGGCGCTCCGCGCCGCGCCGGCGCGCGGACGCGCTCGTCCAGCTCGCCGAGCAGTCGCTCGCCACCTCCACCGCCGCCGAGTCCGCACGGCCGCGCCTGGTCGTCTCCGTCCCCGTCGACACCGTCCGCTGCCCCACCGGTCCGGGTGTGGCGCCGGGGCTGCTCGACGGCGGTGCCCCCGTCTCGGCGTCCACCGT
>NZ_JBZYWI010000270.1:0-974 GCF_058932755.1 Quadrisphaera sp. DVD1 | reverse complement strand
TCGGTCACCACCACGTCGGCGCCCTGCAGCCGCGCCTGGGCGGCCACGTTCAGCGCCGGGGAGTCGCGGATGTCGTCGCTGTGGGGCTTGAAGGCGGCCCCGAGCACGGCCACCTTGCGACCGATGAACGACCCGCCGCAGGCCAGCCGCGCGAGCTCGACCACCTTGGAGCGGCGGCGCAGGTTGATGGCGTCGACCTCCCGCAGCAGCGTGGAGGCCTGGTCGGCCCCGAGCTCGCCGGCCCGGGCCATGAACGCGCGGATGTCCTTGGGCAGGCAGCCGCCGCCGAAGCCCACACCGGCCGAGAGGAACTTGCGGCCGATCCGGTCGTCGTGGCCGATGGCGTCGGCCAGCACCGTCACGTCCGCACCGGAGGCCTCGCAGACCTCAGCCATCGCGTTGATGAACGAGATCTTCGTGGCCAGGAAGGCGTTGGCCGCGACCTTGACCAGCTCCGCCGTCGCGTAGTCCGAGACGATCACCGGGGTGCCGCCCGCGATCGGGCGGGCGTAGACCCGGCGCAGCAGCGCCTCCGCCTCGCTCGAGACCACGCCGAAGACGAGGCGGTCCGGCGACAGCGTGTCGGCCACGGCGTGGCCCTCGCGGAGGAACTCGGGGTTCCAGGCCAGCTCCAGGCCGGGCGCCCGCTCGGCCAGCACCTCCGCGAGCCGGGCGGCGGTCCCGACGGGGACGGTGGACTTGCCGACCACCAGCGCCGGCCCCTCGACCACCTCGGCCACGGCCTCGGTGGCGGCCACGACGTAGCTCGTGTCGGCCGCCAGCTCGCCCTTGCGCTGCGGGGTGCCCACGCAGACGAAGACCACGTCGCAGCCCTTGAGGTCCACGACGTCGGTGGTGAACTGCAGGCGGTCGCCGGCCGTGCGGGCGAGCAGGTCCTCGAGGTCCGGCTCGAAGAACGGCGCCCTGGCCTGGCGCAGGGCGTCGACCTTGCGCTCGTCGATGTCGAAGCCGAC
>NZ_JBZYWI010000027.1:0-29919 GCF_058932755.1 Quadrisphaera sp. DVD1 | reverse complement strand
ACGGCGGCGCGCTGGCGTGGGCGACGGCGGCGATCGCCACGGCTGCGTCCACCGCCGGCCTGGCGCTCGCGGGAGCCGGCCGCCGGGGCGGCACCCGGGTGCGCGGGCTGCTCGCGGGAGTCGGCGCCCTCCACCTCGCCGGCGCGCTGCTCGTCCTCGCCGTGCTCGTGCTCGCGGGCCTGGACGGCGGGGGCACGCCGTGGGCGTGCTTCCTGCTGCTGGCCACCAGCGCTCTGGGCGTCGCCCTGGTCCGCCGGGGGGCGGGCCGCCGCTCGGTGGCGGGGCCGGGCGAGGTCGTCGCGTGGACCGGCCTGCTCGGCGCGGTGCTGGCGGCGTCGTGGGAGGGCGGGCCGGCCGCGCTGCTCGCGTCTGCGTCCGTGCTGGCCCTGGCGGCCGCCGGCGTCGCCGCGCTCGACGCCCGGGCGCTGCCCCGGCGCACCGTGCCCGTCGGCCACCTGGGGGCGCTCGCGGCCCTGCTCGCCGAGGGCGTGCGCAGCACGGAGCCGGCCACGGCCGGGCGGGTCGGGGCCTGGCTGGTCCTCGCCGCCGCGCTGGCCGCCACCGGCGCCGCGCGGGCCCGGCAGCGCCCGTGGTGGGCCGGGGGCGCGGCGGTCGCGACCGTCGTGGCAGCCGACCAGCAGGGGACCGGGGCGCTGCTCGTGGCGGCGGTCGTGCTGGCCGCCGCCGCGGCACTGCTGGTCCGCCGGTCGGCGGTGGCGGGCGCCGGGCGGCTCGGCCCCACCGTGGCCGTCGTGCACGCCGGTGCCGCGCTCGCCCTGCTGGTCGAGGCGTCCCGCAGCACCGACCTCAGCACCGGCCTCGCCGCCGGGCTCGGCGTCGAGCCGTCCACCTGGGCCCGCGCTGCGGCGTGGCTGGTCCTCGCCGCAGCGCTGGCGCTGACCTCGGTGGTGCGAGCGGCCGAGCGGGTCGCGTGGGTCCCTGCGAGCGCCACCGCCCTCCTCGGCGCCGCCGCGGCCGTGGCCGCCGACGCGCCGGACGCCGGGCGGGTGGCCGTCCTGACCGGCGTGGGCGCCGCGGTCCTCGGCCTCGCCGCGTGGCGCAGCGGCCGGCCGGAGGAGCCCGGCGCGGCCGCGGTCGGCGTCGTGGCGCTGGGGCTCGCGCTCGCCGCGGCGATCGAGAGCGAGCGGGCGCCGCTGCAGTGCGTCGTGCTCGGCGCCGCCGGCCTCGTCGTCCTGGCCTGGGCCGGGCGGCGCGGGCGCGGCCGGCTGAGCGTCCCCGCGGTGCTGCTGCTGTCCGCCGCCACGTGGGTCCTGTCCGCGGACGCCGGCCTGGACGCCGTGGAGCCGTACTCGCTGCCGCTGGCGGCCCTGGCCCTCGGCGTGGGCGCCGTGCGGGCCCGCCGGGCCCCGGGCGCGCCGTCGTGGACCACGGTGGGGCCGGGGCTGAGCGCCGCGCTCCTGCCGTCGGCGCTGGCCGCGGTGGGCGACGAGGGGCTGCTGCGCCCGCTGGTGGTGCTGCTCGCGGCCGTCGCCGTCGTCGTGGCCGGCGTGCTCGTCGGCTGGCAGGCGCCGGTGGTCACCGGGGCGGTCGCCGCCGCGCTGGTGGCCGTCTCGCAGCTCGCGCCCTACGCGGTGGGCCTGCCGCGCTGGCTGACGCTCGGAGCGGCGGGGGTGCTCCTGCTGGCGCTCGGCGTCCGGTTCGAGCAGCGCCGCCGCGACCTCGCGAGCGCCGCCGGCTGGGTGCGGGCGCTGCAGTGAGGGTCAGCCCTCGGGGGCGGGCCGGCCGAACCGCCCCCAGGAGACGACCTCCTCCAGCGGACGGCGTCCGCGCGCCAGGCTCGGGGAGCGGCGGTCCGGAGCGGGCCAGCCCAGGCTGACCACGCCCACCAGGCGCCGGTCGGCCGGCACGTCGAACGCCTCGCGGACGGCGTCGTGCCGGCCCGGGGGCACCCCGAAGAAGCAGGCCCCCAGGCCCGCGTCGACCGCGCCGAGCAGCAGCACGACGGCCGCCATCCCGGTGTCGACGTCCCAGTACGGCACCGGCCAGTCGGCGTCGTCGCGCTCGGCGGCCGCCCGGGCCTTGTCCGGCTCGGCGTAGCGGCGGCGGTAGGCGCCCGGGTCGCTGCACCACAGCACGAGCACCGGCGCGGTGCGCATGCCGAGCAGCCAGCGGTCCGGCGCGGCCGCCGGGTCGGTGGTCGCCGCCCAGAACCGCGCCCGGTCGGCCGGGTCGGCGAGCACCACCACGTCGCGACCCTGGCTGTGGCCGGCCGAGGGCGAGCGCAGCGCCAGGTCGAGCAGCCCGAGCACCACCTCCGCGGGCACGGGCCGGTCGGGGTCGTACGCGCGCACCATCCGGCGGCGGCGGACCGCCTGGCTCAGCTCCACCGGCGCAGCCTCTCAGGGCCCACGGCGCGGCCTCGGAGGGCTCAGAGCGCGACGACCTCGTTCTCCCCGCCCTCGAAGCGGGTGCCGGTCGCCTTCGCCTTGGCGTAGCTGAGCAGCGTGGCGACCTTCCCGCCGGGGCTGTCCCAGTACTCGGCGGTGTCGGCGTGGACCTTCACGAGCGTCAGGCCGGGGGTGGTGGGCCCGTCGGGGAACCAGGCCTCGAGGGAGGTGTTCCACAGCTCGCGGGCCTTGGCCTCGTCGTGGACGAGCTCGGCGTCCCCGGCCACCGACAGCCAGCTGTCGCGGGAGGCGAAGGCCGCGTTCACCCGGGCGCCGTGCTGGATCTGGTCGACCTTGCGGGCGCCCCCGTCGGAGACGAACCACAGGTCGCCGTCGAACTCGGTCTGCTGCACGGCCATCGGCCGGCTCACCAGGTGGCCGTCGTCGTCCACCGTCGTGAGCATGCAGATCCGGATGTCCTTGATGAGCGCGGCGACCTTCGCCACGCCGTCGTCCTGGGCCTGGGCCACGGGATCCTCCTGGAGTCGGGGAAGCCCAGTCGAACCCCGCCCGCGGTGGGGCGCCAGTCAGGTGAAGTACAGCTGCTGGGCGCGGGGGAGCCGCTCGGCGACCTCGGCCGCGAACCAGCCCCTCATCGCCGCCATCTGCTCCGGCCGGTACACGTGCTTGAGGTTGCCGTGCTTGCCGCGCTTGGTGGCGCGCTGCTCCGGGTCCATCTCCAGCTGGGTGGCCGGGTACCAGCCCAGGAGCACCCCGCGGCTCTTGGGCGTGAACCGGTGCGTGATCACCTCGGTGGTGAGGTCGAGAGCGGGCAGGTCCGCGGTCGCGGCCGCGACGTCGTCCAGGAGCCGCCCGTAGCGCTCCTGCCAGCCCGGCGCGGGCACGACCGGGGCGATCGTCAGGCCGACCGGGTAGCCGGCGAGGGCGAGCCGGCGCAGGGCGCCGATCCGCTCGGCCACCCGCGCGGTGCCGCCCTCGAAGCGCTCGACGCCGCCGGGGCCGGTGGCGTTGACGGAGAGGCGCACCCGGGTGCGGCCCCCGTGCGGAAGGTCGAGGAGGGGCTCGACGTCGTCGAACTTCGTCGTCCACCGCAGGCCCACCGGGGCGGCCCAGTCGTGCGTGCCGACGTGCGCGATCGTCGCGGCGAGGGAGCCGGTGAGGTGCTCGATGCCGAGCGGGTCGGTGTAGCAGGAGACCTCGAACGTCGTCCCCTCGCCGCCGCGGGCGCTGGTGCCGGAGGTCACCCCGCCCAGCCCCACGTGGGCGTCCATCGCGCCGAGCACGGCGGGCAGGTCGGCGAAGACCCGGGTGACCGGGGGGCCGGCCAGCGACCCGGCCAGGTAGCAGTACTGGCAGTGGGCGGGGCACCCGGTGGCCAGGTCCAGGCGCCAGTCGGCGCTGGGCGGGATCGGGGCGAGCCGCCGGGCGGACGGTGGGCTGGTCACCACGGCCAGCGTCGACTTGGCCAGGGCGTAGGTGGCGCGCTCGTCGGCGCCGCGCAGCGACGGCAGCCGGTCGCCGCGGAGCACCTCGATCCGGTCGACGCCGGCCGCCTCGCACCGCGCCACGACGGCGCGGCCGTGGGGCTGCTCGAAGGCGGACGCGGTGACGAGCACCTGCTTCGGGAGCCAGCGGCGGGGGCCGCGCGGGCGGGGTGCGCGAGGTGCGGAGGATGCGGCGGAGGAGGGGGCGGCGTCCCGGGCGGGAGCGGTCTGCGGCACACCGTGTGCAACACCCCGGCGGGCCCCGGCACTCCAGGGCTAGCCTGCTGTCCGTGGTCGCGACGCAGCCGCCCCACCTGCGGGCGTGGGAGGCGGACGTGGTGCTGCGCGACGGCGGCGCCGCGCACCTGCGCCCCATCACGCCCGCCGACGCCGAGGCCCTGCAGGCCTTCCACGTCGCGCAGTCGCCCCGCTCGACCTACCTGCGCTTCTTCGCCCCCATGCCGCGGCTGTCCGAGCGCGACCTGCGCCGGTTCACCACCGTCGACAACGTCGACCGGGTGGCCCTCGTCGTGCTCGTCGGCGACGCGATCATCGGCGTCGGCCGCTACGACCGGATCGACCGGGCCGAGGCCGAGGTGGCGTTCAACATCGCCGACGCCCACCAGGGCCGCGGCGTCGGCTCGGTGCTGCTCGAGCACCTCGCCGCGGCGGCCCGCGAGCAGGGCATCTCCCGCTTCGTGGCCGAGGTGCTGCCCGAGAACCGGCGCATGCTCACGGTCTTCCAGGAGGCCGGCTACGAGGTCAGCCGCCACTACGACGACGGGATCGTCTCGCTGACCTTCGACATCGACCCCACCGAGAAGTCCCTGGCCGTGATGGCCGGGCGCGAGCACCGCGCCGAGGCGCTCAGCCTGCGGGCGCTGCTGCACCCGGCGTCCGTGGTCGTCATCGGCGCCGGCCGGCGCCCCGGCTCGGTCGGCGGGCGGCTGCTGCGCGACCTCGTCGACGGCGGCTACACCGGGGCGCTGCACGTGGTGCACCCGGAGGTCGACGCCCTGCACGGGGTGCCGGCGGTGCGCCGCCTGGCCGACGTGCCCGGCCCGGTCGACCTCGCCGTGGTGGCGGTGCCGGCCGAGGCCGTCACCGACGTCGTCTGGCAGTGCGCCGAGCTGGGCGTGCGGGGGCTCGTCGTGGTCTCCAGCGGCTTCGCGGAGACCGGGCCCGAGGGCCTGGCCCGCCAGCGCGAGCTCGTCCGCCTGGCGCGCGCGCACGGCATGCGGGTGGTCGGCCCGAACTCCTTCGGCGTCCTCAACAACGACCCCGACGTGCGCCTGAACGCCTCGCTGGCGCCGTCCGTGCCGCCGCCGGGCGGCCTGGGGCTGTTCAGCCAGTCGGGTGCGCTGGGGGTGGCGGTGCTCGACGCCGCCCGGCGGCGCGGACTGGGCATCTCGACCTTCCTCTCGGCGGGCAACCGCGCCGACGTCTCGGGCAACGACTGCATGCACTACTGGCAGGACGACCCGGCCACCGCCGCCGTGGGCATGTACCTGGAGAGCGTGGGCAACCCGCGCAAGTTCTCCCGGGTGGCCCGCCAGCTCGCCCGCGCCAAGCCGGTCGTCGTCGTGAAGTCGGGCGTGAGCGGCTTCACCGTGCCGCCGGGGCACGCGGTGCGCACCACGCACGCCCCCCGCGAGGCGCTGGACGCCATGCTGCGCCAGGCCGGGGTGATCCGGGTGGAGAACCTCCACCAGCTCTTCGACGTCGCCCAGCTGCTCATCACGCAGCCGCTGCCCGCCGGCCAGCGCATCGGCGTCGTGGGCAACTCCGACGCGCTCGCCGCGCTGGCGGCCGAGGCGGCGCTCAGCTGGGGGCTGGAGGTCGCCGAGCCGGTGACCGTGCACCCCGAGGCCGACGCCGCCGCCTTCCGGGCCGCCCTGGAGCAGGTGTTCGCCGACGACGCCGTGGACGCCGTGGTCGCCAGCTTCATCCCCCCGCTGGCCACCGTCGACGTCGAGGTGGCGCGCGCGGTGCGCGACGTCGCGGCGTCCTCGCAGAAGACCTGCGTGGCCTGCCTGGTCGGGATGCGCGGCGTCGTGGGGGAGCTCGGCGAGGCCACCGACCTGGGGGAGCCGCTGCCCGCCGTCCTCGACGGCGGCGCCGCTGCCGCCCGCACCCGGGCCGTGCCGGCCTACCCCACGCCCGAGGACGCCGTCCGGGCCCTGGCCGCCACGGTCCGCTACGCCCAGTGGCGCCGGCGCGACCCCGGCACCCGGGTCGACCCCCCGGGCACCGACCGGCGGGCCGCGCGCGCCCTCGTCGAGCGGGTCCTCGCCGGGCGCAGCCTGGCGGACCAGCCGGTCGAGCTCTCCCGCGAGGACGTCACGACCCTGCTGGCCTGCTACGGCATCCGGCTGTGGCCGTCCGAGATCGTCACCACCCCCTCCCAAGCCGTCGACGCCGCCGACCGGCTGGGCTGGCCGGTCGTCCTCAAGGCCCCCGAGCGGCGCCAGCGCCACCCCGGCCTGGGCGGGATGCGGATGGACATCGCCGACGAGCGCGAGCTGCGGGTGGACGCCGCGGCCATGCTCGCCGCGCAGGAGGGGGAGAGCGAGGCGCCCTCCCTCATCGTGCAGACCATGGCCCCGGCCGGCATCGGGGTGCTCGTGCGCACGCTGGAGGACCCGCTGTTCGGGCCGCTGGTCTCCTTCGGCCTGGCCGGCGACACGAGCGTGCTGCTGGGCGACGTGTCCCACCGCATCCCCCCGCTCACCGACGTCGACGTCGCCGACCTCGTGCGCTCCCTCGGCGCCTCCCCGCGCCTGTTCGGCTACCTGGGCACGCCCGCCGTCGACGTCGCGTCCCTCGAGGACCTGCTGGCCCGCGTCTCGGTGCTGGCCGACGACCTGCCCGAGGTGGCCGCCAGCGAGCTCTCGCCGGTCCAGGTCTCCACCGGGGGGCTGGCCGTGCTGGGGGCCACCGTGCAGCTGGCCGTGCCGGCCGGGCGCACGGACGCCGGGCGCCGGGTGCTGCCGTCGTGAGGGCCCCGGGAGTGCGCCGGTGAGCCCGCTGCGCCGGCCCCGCCGGAGCGGCACGGACGCGTCGCGCAGCGGCAGTGGGAGGATGGCGGCCATGGGCATTCGTTCCGGCGCGGGGACCGAGCGCGCTCCGCGCGCCGCTGACGAGCTCCCCCCGGAGCTGGTCACCGAGCTCGAGCGCTGCGGGTACTACCCGCAGCTGGTCGCCGACGTGCTGCTGGTCGCGCTGGCCGGCGAGTCGGCGCAGGCGCACCTGGTGCACCTGGAGACCACCTTCGACACCGACGCCGTGCGCCGCCACGTCACCGTGCTGGCGATCACCGCCACCCGGCTCGTCGTCGCCCACGTCGACGACCACGGCCCCGAGGTCGAGGGCGGGGCGCCCGTGGCGCTGGCCTCGTCGGAGTCGGTGCCGCTGTCGGCGGTGCGCTCCGTCGTGCTCGCGCACCGCTTCCCCGCGCCCGAGCAGCACCGGCCGGGCTCCCCGCCGCAGGAGCTGACCCTCACGGTCGGCTGGGGCACCGTGGCCCGGGTCGACCTCGAGCCCGCCGGCTGCGCCGACCCCGACTGCGAGGCCGACCACGGCTACACCGGCTCGATCACCGGCGACGACGTCGCGCTGCGGATCAGCGCCGACGCCGAGGGGGCGGACGCCGTCCGCTCGGCCCTGCGCTTCGCCCGGCTGCTGAGCTCGGCGACCCGGCCGGGCGCGCCCGGCGCGCAGGGCTGAGCGCCCCGGTGGCCCGCCCGCGCGTGCGGGGCTCCCTCGCCGACGTCCTGCCCGCCGCCGCGGCCGCCCTCGGGGCGCCGCAGCGGGAGGTGCCCTGGCGGCTGCCCGAGGCGCGGCGCGCCTGCGTGGTGCTCGTCGACGGGCTCGGCGAGCGGATGCTCGCCGCCCGCGGCGGGCACGCCCCGCGGCTGCGGGGGATGGGCGCTGCGGGCCGGGTGCTGGCCGCCGGCTACCCGTCGACGACCGCGACCTCCCTGGGGTCCTTCGGCACCGGCCTGCCGCCGGGCGGCCACGGGCTGGTGGGCTACCAGGTGCGCGACCCGGCCACCGGGCGGCTGTTCAACGAGCTGTCCTGGGAGGACGGGCCCGACCCGCGCCGCTGGCAGAGCGCTCCGACCGTGCTCGAGCACCTGGCCGGGGCCGGCGTGGCCGTGACCCGGGTGGGGCCGGGGCACTTCGACGGCTCCGGGCTCACCGAGGCGGCGCTGCGCGGCGGCCGGTACCGGGCGGCGTCCAGCCTCGACGCCCGCGTGCAGGCCGCGCTGGAGGCCCTGCGGGCGTCCCCGCGGGCCCTGGTCTACCTGTACTGGGGCGACCTCGACCGCGCCGGCCACACCAGCGGCTGGGCGTCCGAGGCCTGGGTGGAGGAGCTCGAGCGGATCGACGCCGCGATGGCCGCGCTGGAGGCGGGACTGCCCGCCGACGCGCTGCTCGTGGTCACCGCCGACCACGGGATGGTCGACGTGCCGGCGGACGCCCGCTGGGACGTCGCCACCGACGCGGAGCTCGCGGACGGCGTCCTGCTCACCGGCGGGGAGCCGCGGGCGCCGATGCTCTACTGCGCGCCGGGGGCCGCCGACGACGTCGCCGCGACCTGGCGGGAGCGCCTGGGCGGGGTGATGACCGTGCTCACGCGCTCCGAGGCCGTCGCGGCCGGGTGGTTCGGGCCCGTGGCCGACCACGTGCTGCCGCGGCTCGGGGACGTCGTGGCCGCCGCCACCGCAGCGGTGTCGGTGCACGACTCCCGGGTGCAGCGCCCGCTGCTCAAGGAGCTCGTGGGGATGCACGGCGCGCTCACCGACGACGAGGTGCGCGTGCCCCTGCTGCTGGCCGGCGGCCGCCGCGTGGAGCTCACGAGCGCAGGCTGAGGTCCGGTGCCGCGCTCGTCCCGGTGCGCGAGGTGCCCGCGGCGGCGTGCGTCCCGGCGGTGAACGCCGGCTGCCCGGCCAGGGCGACGAGCACGGCGAGGACCAGTGCTGCGGAGCCCGCGGCGAACGACGCGGCCGCCCCAGCGACCTCGATGAGGGCACCGGCGACGGCGATGCCGGCGGCCCCACCGGTCGTGACCGCCGTCGACAGCCACGCCTGCGCCTCGCTGACCCGACCCGCCGGGGCGAGGTGGTCGACGAGGTTCTGCTGGATGATGAGGTTCGGGGCGATCGTCAGGCCGACGACGAAGAGCAGCGGCAGCAGCGCCCACAGGGACGGCTCGCCGCCCGCGACCACCACCGCGATCAGCGCCAGCCCGACGGCGAAGACGCCCAGGAGCACGGGCAGCCGCAGCGGCTCGCGGGCCGAGCCCCTGGTGGCCCCGTAGGCCAGGCCGCCCAGCGTGCTGCCACCGGCGATCGCGGCGAAGAGCACGCCGAGCATCCCCTCGTCGCCCAGCACGCCGCGGGCGGTCGCCGCCAGCGAGGTGTCCACGACACCGAAGGCCACGGACATCGCCGCGCCGACCGCGAGGACGGCCAGCAGCCCGCGGGCGCGCACCCCTCGCGCGTGCGGCGCACCGGCAGCCGTCCCCGTCGCCGCGGCGTCGTCCGCGCCCCCCGGCGTCCGCTGCCGGGCCGGCGGGCTGGTGGCGTAGAGGAGCCCCCCGCCGACGAGCAGGCCGGCGGTGATCAGCAGCGGTGCCAGCGGCGGCGTGACGACGAGCAGCAGCGACAGGAGCAGCGGGCCGACGACGAAGATCGCCTCGACGGCGGACGCGTCCAGCGCGTAGCCGGCGCGCCGCTGGGCGGGGTCGGCCAGCAGGGCGCGCCAGGACGCGCGCATCGCCGCGCTGAACGGCGGGCAGGTGGCGCCGCTGCCGGCGGCCAGGGCGGCCAGGGGTGCGTCGCCCGCGCCGGCGGAGGCGCACAGGGCCAGCGCCACCAGCAGGGCGCCGCTGGCCAGCACCGTGGGGACGATGACCCGCGACTGGCCGAAGCGGTCGATCGCCCGCCCACACAGCGGGGACCCGATCGCCGTGCCGAGGGCGTAGGCGCCGGTCACCAGGCCGGCCGAGGCGTAGGAGCCCCGGACGTCCTGGACGAGCAGCACGGTGCCCAGGGGGGCCATCGACAGGGGGAGGCGGGCCAGCACCGCGGCGGTGAACGGGCGCAGCACGCGTCTCTGGCCCAGGACCGCCGCGTACGTCCGCAGGCCCCCGCTCACCGGACGACCCTACGCAGCGCCCACCAGCCAGCGCCCTCCCGGGTGGCCCGGGGCCTGCGCGGCCCCGTCCCGTGCCGGCGGTCACGGCGCGAGCGGGCCGGCGAGGTGGTGCAGGAGCCCGCGCGGTGCAGCGCCCGCCGGGGCCTGGGGCAGGATGTCGGGGTGGCTGAGCTGGTCTTCTTCTCCGGGACAATGGACTGCGGGAAGTCGACCCTCGCCCTCCAGATGGACCACAACCACGGCGTGCGCGGTCGCGTCGGCGTGGTCTACACCCGCGACGACCGGGCCGGGCAGGACGTCCTGTCCAGCCGGCTCGGGCTGCGCCGCACCGCGCGGGAGGTCCACGACGACACCGACTTCTGGGCGCAGGTGAGGGACGCGCGCGCCCGCGGCCAGCGCGTGGACTACCTGGTCTGCGACGAGGCGCAGTTCTACTCGCCGGTGCAGGTGGAGCAGCTCGCCCGCGTCGTCGACGAGCTGGGGGTCGACGTCTTCGCCTTCGGCATCACGTCCGACTTCCGCACCCGGCTCTTCCCGGGGTCGCAGCGGCTGGTCGAGCTGGCCGACCGGGTGCAGGTGCTCCAGGTCGAGGCGCTCTGCTGGTGCGGGGCCCGGGCCACCCACAACGCGCGCACCGTGGACGGGCACATGGTCGTCGAGGGCGAGCAGGTCGTCGTCGGCGACGTCACCGTCGACGACGCGCAGCCCGCGGGCGGCGTGGTCGGGTACGAGGTGCTCTGCCGGCGCCACCACATGCAGCGCACCACCGCGGCCGTCGCCGCCGGCTGACCCGGGCGGGGCCGGTCCGTCGCCGGCCCGGCCGGGGTCAGTCGGGGCGGGGGCTGCCGAAGACGATCTCGTCCCAGCTGGGCACGCTGGAGCGGCGGGTCCGCGGGCGCGCGGTGGGCCGGCCGTCGGCGCCCTGCTCGTCCGCGCCCGGCTCCGCGCCGGGGACCGCCTCGTCGAGGGCCTCGTCGACGGCGTCGTGCTCGCCCGTCAGCTCGTGCTCGCCGGTCAGGCCGATGTCGCCCGTCTCCGGGGCGCCGACGACGCCCAGGCGCACCACGGGCAGCTCGCGGCTGGGGTCCACCACGTCGCCCTCGCCGGTGTCGGAGTGCTGCCAGGGCACCGAGCGCAGCCGGGGCTCGGGGAGCGCCAGCACCTCGGGGTCGACGGCCTCGTCCGGGTGGGACGCCGGCGGGTGCGCCGCTGGGGGCAGGTCCAGCAGGGCGTTGACGAGGTCGTCGTCCTCCTCCTCGTCCCAGTCGCCGTCGCCCTCGTCGAGGTCGAGCACGGGCAGCCGCCGCCCCCGCCGGTCGCGGAGGGCGTCGAGCAGGTCGAGGGTGCGCGCGGCGACCTCCTCGCTCGTGGGCGGCTCGGCGACCAGGGGCGGGGCCGGCACGACCGGCACCTCGCGCACCGCGCCGTCGGTCTCGACGTCGTAGACCCGCACGGCCGACAGGCGCCGGCCGCCGGGGCCCGCGTCGGCCTCCGCGTCGGCGGTCAGCCAGCGCGCCTCGTCGTCCAGGGGTTCCAGGGCCGAGCTGGCGGTGTCGAACGACCACTGCGCCACGCGGTCGCGGCCGCCGGCGCGGAAGGCCACCTGCACCGACCAGCCGATCTCCTCGCGCCGCCACGCGTCCCACGCCAGGGCCGTGGCCTCGACGCCGCGGCCGGCCAGGCGCGTGCGCACGAGCTCCTCCAGGGCCGGGCGGGCGCGCACCGTGCGGACGGTGGCCTCGCGCGCCAGCGCCGCCACGTGCGCCCGCTCGGCCAGCACCGGGCCCTCGTAGCGGCGGACCTGCTCCACGGGCACACCGGCGGACTCGGCGACCTCCTCGGCCGTCTCACCGGCGCGGATGCGCACCTGGATGTCGCGGGGCCGCAGCGGCACGCGCTCCGCGGGAGCCACCGCGGGGGCCGGGCCCGTGCGGCGCGCGGCGGCGCGCAGGGCGGCGTCGATGCTCAGGCGGTAGCGGACGCCGTCCGGCCCGACCAGCAGCAGGCTCGTGCCGTCGGCGCTGATCCCCTCGGGACCGGGGACCAGGGACAGCACCACCGGCTGCACCGGGCCGGGGGAGCCGGCGGCGCTGGGAGGGACTCCGTCGACCACGGTCCCGCTGGTCGCGCTCTCGGTGGTGTCGCGCACGCTCGTCGCCTCCTCCCCTCGCCGCGGCGAGCCGCCCGGCCCGCGGACGCGGGGAGGCGGCTGCCTGGCACCGGCCGGTGGCAGACCGGCGGAGGGGACAGCGTGCCACCCCCCGGCGGGCGAGTCGAGCAGATGGCCGGGCGCGCCGCGCTCGACATCCTCCCCGCACCCGGCCCCGTGCGTGGCCGACCTCACGGCGCCCGGCGCGGCGAGCGCCTCCCGCGGTTGGCAGGATGAACCGGGTGAGCAGCCCCGACGCCCTGACCGCGCCCTACGACGCGCTCGTCCTGCTGTCCTTCGGCGGTCCGGAGGCCCCCGAGGAGGTCGTGCCCTTCCTCGAGAACGTCACCCGGGGCCGTGGCATCCCGCGCGAGCGGCTGGAGCAGGTCGGCGAGCACTACTTCGCCTTCGGCGGCCGCAGCCCGATCAACGACCAGAACAAGGAGCTGCTGGCGGCCCTGCGCGCCGAGCTCGCCGCCCGCGGCGCAGACCTGCCGGTGGTGTGGGGCAACCGCAACTGGGACCCGTACCTCACCGACGCCCTGCGCGAGGCCCACGAGGCCGGGGCGCGGCGGGTGCTGGTGCTGACCACCAGCGCCTACGCCTCGTACTCCGGCTGCCGGCAGTACCGCGAGGACGTCGCGGAGTCGCTCATCGCCCTGGCCGGCGAGGGCCGCGCGATGCACGCGGACAAGGTGCGCCACTACTTCAACACCCCCGGCTTCGTCGCGGCGAACACCGACGCGGTCCTGGCCGCGCTCGCCGAGCTGCCCGCGAGCGCCCAGGGGGACGTCCGCCTGGTCTTCGTCACCCACTCCATCCCCACCGGGATGGCCGCGGCCGCCGGCCCGCAGGGCGGGGCGTACGAGGCCCAGCACGCCGCGGTGGTCGAGGCGGTGGCCAGCGCCGTCGCCGAGCGCACCGGCCGGGCGCTGCCGGCCTCCCTGGTCTACTGCTCGCGCTCGGGGCCGCCGTCCCAGCCGTGGCTGGAGCCCGACGTCAACGACCACCTCACCGAGCTGCGGTCCGCCGGCGCGACCGGGGTCGTCGTCGCGCCGATCGGGTTCATCAGCGACCACATGGAGGTCAAGTTCGACCTCGACACCGAGGCCGCCGAGACCGCCGGCGAGGTCGGCCTGCCGATGGCCCGCGCCGCCACGGCCGGCGTCCACCGCGACTTCGTCTCCGGTCTGGTCGACCTCGTGCTGGAGCGGGCGGCGGTCGAGCGCGGCGAGGACGTCGAGCGCCCGGCCGTCACGGCGCTCGGTCCCTCCCACGACGTGTGCCCGGTGGGCTGCTGCGCCAACCTGCGCACCCCCGACCGGCCCGCGGCGTGCGGCGTGGACTGGGCCGACCCGCTGCAGCCGGCATGAGCGCCGCCGGCGCGGTGCCGCTGCCCCCCGGGGTGGACGCCGACCTGCTGGCCGAGCTGGGCGCCCTGGCCGAGTCGCTGGCCCGCGCGGCCGGCGACCTGGTGCGCGACACCCGCCCGGACGGCCTCGGCGTCGCGGCGACGAAGACCAGCGCCGTGGACGTCGTCACCGCGATGGACCTCGCCGCCGAGGAGCTCATCACCGCGCGCCTGCGCGCCGAGCGGCCGGACGACGGCCTGCTGGGGGAGGAGGGCGCCTCGCGGACCGGCACGAGCGGGCTGACCTGGGTGGTCGACCCCATCGACGGCACCGTCAACTACCTCTACCGCCTGCCCGCGCACGCCGTCAGCGTCGCCGTGGTGGCCGGTGACCCCCGCCCGCCGCACTGGCGGCCGCTGGCCGGGTGCGTGCACAACCCGGCCACCGGCGAGACCTGGACGGCCGTGGAGGGCGCCGGGGCGCACCTCGACGGCGTCCGCCTGGCGCCGGTCACCGCACCGCCGCTGGAGCAGGCCCTCGTCAGCACCGGTTTCGGCTACACCGCCCAGCGGCGCGCCGAGCAGGCCCGCGTGCTGGCCGCGCTGCTGCCCCGGGTGCGCGACGTGCGCCGCTCCGGTGCGGCCTCGGTCGACCTCTGCTCCGTGGCCAGCGGCCGCCTCGACGCCCACTACGAGCGCGGGCTGAAGCCGTGGGACGTGGCGGCCGGCTGGCTCGTGCTCACCGAGGCGGGCCGCCAGGTGGCCCTCCTCGACGACGGGCCGCCGGGGGAGGGCACCCTCGTGGCGGCCGCCCCGGAACTGGCGGCCGAGCTCGCGGCGGCGCTCGCCGACAGCGACTGACAGGAGGCGCCCAGCGCGCTGTCAGGGACGTGAGGCATGATCCCCGGCGCAGCGGGCATTCCTGCGCGTGCCGCTGCGTTGACACAGCGCGATCCCGCACTGTCCGCGACGCACTGCCCCACCCAGCACCCAGAGATCCGGAGCGGCCACCATGGCGACCGACTACGACGCCCCCCGCAAGACCGACGACGAGCTCAACGAGGACTCCATCGAGGAGCTGAAGGCCCGCCGCAACGAGGTGGGTTCCTCCGCGGTCGAGGAGGACGAGGCCGAGGCGGCCGAGGGCTTCGAGCTCCCGGGCGCCGACCTGTCCAACGAGGAGCTCTCGGTGCGCGTCCTGCCGCGGCAGGCCGACGAGTTCACCTGCTCGAGCTGCTTCCTCGTCCACCACCGCAGCCAGCTCGCCAGCGACAAGGGCGGTCAGCTGATCTGCTCGGAGTGCGCTGCCTGAGCGCACCCCTCCACGACCGCTCCGGCGGGCGGTCTCAGCCGCCCGCCGGTCGGCCGGTCGCTGCTGAGCGCGCGGCCTCGACCGCGGCCAGCAGCTGCTCCGGGCGACGGCTGGAGACCAGCCACGCCGGCGTGGGGTCCTCCGGGTCGTCCAGGGCGACCAGCACGACGCCGTCGACCCAGCCGGCCAGGCACAGGTGCGTGCGCGCGTCGAGCGCAGGGCCCCGCAGCTGCCGCGCGGCCTCCCCGCGCGCCGCCGTCCCGCCGGACAGGAACCGCGCCGGCACCACCGCCGCGCCCGCGCGCAGCCCCTCCTCGACCGAGACCTCCACCCGGGCGCTCGCCCTCAGCAGGAGCGCGGTCACCGCCGCCACGCCGACGACGGCCGCCACGACCGCGGGCACCGGCCCCACCGGCAGCAGGCACACCGCCGCGAGCGCCCCCGTCAGCGGGGCCATCAGCCAGGCGCCGACCGAGGGCCACAGCCGCTCGGTGTGGAGGGGGTCGGCCACGCGACGGGGCACACCAGCGGACACGCGGTCACCCTGGCATAGGGTCGCTGCGTGAGCCGACCAGAGCCCCCCTCCGGCGTGCGGGTGCTGCTGCGCCGGCTCGACCCGGAGCTGCCCCCGCCGGCCTACGCGCACCCCGGCGACGCGGGCGCCGACCTCCTCGCGGCGGTCGACGTGGTGCTCGAGCCGGGCCAGCGGGCCACCGTGCCGACCGGGGTCGCCATCGCGCTGCCGGAGGGCTACGCGGCCTTCGTGCACCCCCGCTCCGGCCTGGCCGCGCGCCACGGGGTGACGACGCTCAACGGGCCCGGCACCGTGGACGCGGGCTACCGCGGCGAGGTGCAGGTCACGCTCGTCAACACCGACCCCGCCGAGGCCGTGCGGCTCAGCCGCGGCGACCGCATCGCCCAGCTCGTCGTGCAGCGCGTCGAGCGCGCGGAGTTCGTCCCGGTCGAGGCGCTGCCCGCCTCCGAGCGCGGCAGCGGCGGGCACGGGTCGACCGGGGGCTGGCAGGAGCAGGGCACGGAGCAGGGCACGGAGCAGGGCACGGAGCAGGGCACGGAGCAGGAGGCGGGAACGTGGTGAGCTGGCGGCGCCGGCGGGACGAGGACGAGACGGCGCCGCAGGACGCCGTGCCGGCCGCCGCGCAGGACGACGAGGGGGCCCCTGCGGAGGGGAGCCCCGAGCAGGAGCCGGCCGACGCGGCCTGGGACCGCTCGCGCGGTCCCTGGGACGAGTCCGAGGCCCCCGAGGTGCCCGCGGGCGCCCGGGTGGACCTCGGGTCGCTGCTGCTGCCGGCGATCCCGGGCATGGAGCTGCGCCTGGAGGTCGAGGAGGGCGCCCGCCGGGTGGTCGCCGCCACCGTCGGGCTGGCGGGCTCCACCGCCCAGATCCAGGTCTTCGCGGCCCCCCGCACGGCCGGCATCTGGGACGAGGTGCGCGCTGAGATCGCCGAGTCCATCACCCGTGGCGGTGGTGGGGCGCAGGAGGTGCGCGGCAGCTTCGGCCGCGAGCTGCTGGCCCGCGTGCCGGGCCGCCTCCCGGACGGCCGCACCGGTCACCGCCCGGCCCGCTTCGTGGGCGTGGACGGCCCGCGCTGGTTCCTGCGCGCGGTGATCAGCGGGCCGGCCGTGAGCCTGCCGGAGGCGGCCGCGCCGCTGGAGGCGATGCTCCGCGCGTCGGTCGTCGTCCGCGGCGCGGAGGCCATGGCCCCTCGCGACCTGCTCGTTCTCAAGCTGCCGACCGGGGGCGTGACCGCCGTCGCCGGCACCCGGCCGCCCGGCGTCCCCGGGGCGGGGCAGCCCGCTGCGCCGCAGGCCCCCGCCGAGCCCGGGGCCCCTCCGGCGCCCGCCCCTCTGGACCGGCCGGGGGAGTAGTGCTCCCGCACCCCCCGGAAGTGCCTACGCTGGGTGCATGCAGGCATCGAGCGGCACGCGCAGCCGGCTCCGCAGCGCGCTGGCCCGTCTGACCGTCGACCGGGAGCAGCTCGACGCCGAGGACGCGCAGGCGCGCGCCTCGGCCATGGGGGGCACGCCGTGCGCGATGCTCTCCGGCCGCCGCCGCGCCAGCGTCTCCGGCACCCTGCGCACGGTCACCCTCCAGCCGCGGGCCGGGGTGCCGGCCCTGCAGGCGGAGCTCTTCGACGGCACCGGCACGCTCACGGTGATCTGGCTGGGCCGCCGGGAGATCCCGGGCATCGTGCCGGGCCAGGCCGTGCGCGTGGAGGGCTTCATCGGCTGCGACGACGGCACCAAGACCGTCTACAACCCCCGCTACGAGATCGTCCCGGCCGCAGGCGCGTGAGCGCCGACCCGCAGCGCCCCGACCGCGGCAGCCTGGCGCGGGCCGCCACCAGCAGCCAGTTCTCCCTGGCGGAGGCCGTCGGTGGCCCGCGCGGGTTCGTCGAGTCGGTCCTGCCGACCCTGGTCTTCGTCGTGGCGCACACCGCCACCGACGCGCTGCGCACCGCGCTGCTGCTGGCCCTGGCCGCCGCCGCCGTGCTCGTCCTCGCGCGCCTGGCGGCCCGGCTCACCCCGGCGCCGGCGCTGACCGGAGCGGCCGGCGTCGGCATCTGCGCCCTCGTCGCCTCCCGCACCGGCGAGGCCGTCGACTTCTACGGCCCCGGCCTGCTCATCAACATCGCCTATTGCGCGGCCTTCCTCGCCTCCACGCTGCGCTGGCCGCGGGTGGCGGGGCAGCCCGCGGGCCCGTGGCCGGTGATCGGCCTCGTGGTGGGCGGCCTGCGCGGCGAGGGTCTCGCCTGGCGCTCCGACCCGGTGCTCGTGCGCGTCTACCGGCGCCTGACCTGGCTGTGGGCGGGCCTGTTCGCCCTGCGCCTGGTCGTGCAGGTGCCGCTCTACGAGGCCGGCGCCGTCGAGGCGCTGGGCGTGGCCCGCCTCGTCATGGGCGTGCCGCTGTTCGCCCTGGCGGCCTGGGTCACCTGGCGCTGGCTGCGCCCGGTGGCTGGTGAGGAGCCAGCAGCAGCTGCAGCGCCTCCTCGCTCTCGGCCACGGTGAGCAGCAGCAGCTGGTCGCGGCCCTCCAGGGCGTCGTCCGCGGTGGGCGCGATGGGGCGGCCGCCGCGGATGATCCCCACGAGCACCGTGTCCGCCGGCCAGACGACGTCGCCCACGCGCGTGCCCGACAGCGCCGAGCCCTCGGGGAGGGTCAGCTCCACCATCGCGGCCTGACCCTGCTGGAAGGTGAACATCCGCACGAGGTCGCCGACGGAGACGGCCTCCTCCACCAGCGCGGTCATCATCCGGGGCGTGGAGACCGCGACGTCGACCCCCCACGCCTCGTCGAACATCCACTCGTTCTTGGGGTTGTTCACCCGGGCCACCGTGCGCGGCACGGCGTACTCGGTCTTGGCCAGCAGGCTCGTGACGAGGTTGGCCTTGTCGTCGCCGGTCGCGGCGACCACGACGTCGGCGCTCTCCAGCCGGGCCTCGGCCAGCGAGGAGGTCTCGCAGGCGTCGGCGAGCAGCCACTCGGCGTCCGGCACCGACGACAGCTTCATGGCCTTCGGGTCGCGGTCGACCAGGAGGACCTGGTGCCCGTTGCCCAGCAGCTCGCGGGCGATGGAGCGGCCCACGATGCCGGCTCCGGCGATGACGACGCGCACGTGCGGTCCCTCCTCCTGGCTCGGGCGGTCTCAGTCGTCGCCGGGCGGAGGCGCCGCGAGGGCGGCCGCGACGGCCTCGACGTCGGCGGTGTGCACCAGCAGGTGCAGCAGGTCGCCGTCCTGGTGCACGGTGTCCGGTCCGGGCAGCACCGCGCGGCCCAGGCGGGTGACGTAGGCGGTGCGGACGCCGACGGCGGCCTCGAGCCGAGACAGGCGGACGCCGACCCAGCCGCGGTGGACCGCCGCCTGCACGAGGCTCAGCTCGCCGCTGGGGTCGCGGTACTCGCTCGTCGCCCCCTCCGGGAGCAGCCGGCGCAGCACCTGGTCGGCCGCCCACGTGACCGTGGCCACCGTGGGGATGCCCAGGCGCGAGTAGACCTCGGCGCGGCCCGGGTCGTAGATGCGCGCCACGACGTTGGTCACGCCGAACGTCTCGCGCGCGACCCGCGCGGCGAGGATGTTGGAGTTGTCCCCGCTGCTGACGGCGGCGAAGGCGTCGGCGCGGTCGGTGCCCGCCTCGCGGAGGGTGTCGCGGTCGAAGCCGACCCCGGTGACCGTCTGCCCCTCGAAGGAGGCGCCGAGGCGCCGGAAGGCGTCGGGGTTCTGGTCGACCACGGTCACGTCGTGGCCGTGCTGCTGCAGGGAGCGCGCCAGGGCGGACCCCACCCGGCCGCAGCCCATGATCACGACGTGCACGCGACCTCCTCGACCGCTCGGCGCCGCGAACGCTACACGCACGCGCGGACGGCGCATGGACGGCTCCGAGGGGGAGCGGACCTACCATGGTGGCTCGTGGTCACCCCTGATGCGGTGAAGCGGCTGCTGGTCGGTCGCCCCGTGCGCAGCGACCGGCTCGGCGAGACGCTGCTCCCCAAGCGCATCGCCCTGCCGGTCTTCGCCTCCGACGCCCTGTCGTCGGTCGCCTACGCCCCCGACGAGATCCTCCTCACGCTCGCCATCGCCGGCACGAGCGCCTACGTGCTCTCGCCGTG
This sequence comes from Quadrisphaera sp. DVD1, assembly GCF_058932755.1. NCBI lineage: Bacteria > Bacillati > Actinomycetota > Actinomycetes > Kineosporiales > Kineosporiaceae > Quadrisphaera > Quadrisphaera sp. DVD1. The sequence goes on along the minus strand of NZ_JBZYWI010000027.1, from coordinate 10,466 downwards.
GGTGGCGCTGACCGTCGTCGTGGTGCTCGTCGTCGTGGTCTCGTCCTACCGCCAGAACGTGCACGCCTACCCCTCCGGTGGCGGGGACTACGAGGTCGTCACCGAGAACCTCGGCCGCACCGGCGGCGTCGTCGTCGGCAGCGCCCTGCTCGTGGACTACGTGCTCACCGTGGCGGTCTCGATCTCCTCCGGCGCCCAGTACGCGGCGTCCGCCCTGCCGTTCCTGCGCGGCCACGAGGCGATGCTCGCGGTGCTGCTCATCCTCGTGCTGACGAGCCTGAACCTGCGCGGCGTGCGCGAGTCGGGCACGGCCTTCGCCATCCCCACCTACGTCTTCATGGCCGCGGTGCTGGGGATGGCCGGGTGGGGCTTCCTGCGCGCCGCCCTCGGCGACCTGCCCCAGGCCCCCAGCGCGGGGCTGGAGCTGGTGCCCGAGGAGGGCGTGGAGGCCGGCCTCAACGGGGTGGCCGGGGCCTTCCTCGTGCTGCGGGCCTTCTCCTCCGGCTGCGCGGCGCTGACCGGCGTCGAGGCGATCAGCAACGGCGTCCCCGCCTTCCGGCGGCCCAAGAGCCGCAACGCGGCCACGACGCTGGCCCTGCTCGGCGGGACCAGCATCGTCATGCTGCTCAGCGTGATGGCGCTCGCGCGCGCCACCGGGCTGCAGTTCGCCGAGCGCCCCGCCGAGCAGCTGCTGCGGAACGGCGTCCCGGTCGGCGACTCCTACGTGCAGGACCCGGTGATCGGCCAGATCGCGCGCACCGTCTTCGACGGGTTCGCGCCGGCCTTCTACCTCGTGGCGGTCTCCACCGGGGTGATCCTCGTCCTGGCCGCCAACACCGCGTTCAACGGCTTCCCGGTGCTCGGCTCGATCCTCGCGCGCGACGGCCTGCTGCCCCGCCAGCTGCACACCCGCGGCGACCGCCTGGCCTTCAGCAACGGCATCCTCGCCCTGGCCGGCGCCGCCATCGTCCTGGTGCTCGCCTTCGACGCCGAGGTCACCCGGCTGATCCAGCTCTACATCGTCGGGGTGTTCATCTCCTTCACGATGAGCCAGACCGGGATGGTGCGGCACTGGACCCGGCTGCTGGCGTCCGAGACCGACGCCGCCGCGCGCGCGAGGATGCAGCGCTCGCGGGCGATCAACGCCGTCGGGCTCGTGATGACCGGCGTGGTCCTCGTCATCGTGCTGCTGACCAAGTTCACCCGCGGCGCCTGGATCACGCTCGTGGCGATGGCCGTCCTCTTCGTGATCATGCGCGGCATCCGCAGCCACTACGACGCGGTGGCCCGCGAGCTGGCCGCGGAGGAGGGCCCCAGCGGCAAGGTGCTGCCCTCGCGCGTGCACGCGGTCGTCCTCGTCTCGAAGCTGCACAAGCCGACCCTGCGCGCGCTCGCCTACGCCCGCGCCTCCCGGCCGTCGGTGCTGGAGGCGCTGACCGTCTCGGTCGAGCCCGAGGACGACGCGGAGCTGCGCGCGCGGTGGGACGCCATGGGGATCCCCGTGCCGCTCAAGACGCTGGAGTCGCCCTACCGCGAGGTCACCCGCCCGATCGTCGACTACGTGCGGCACCTGCGGCGCGAGAGCCCGCGCGACCTCGTCGTGGTCTACATCCCGGAGTACGTCGTGGGCCACTGGTGGGAGCAGCTGCTGCACAACCAGAGCGCCCTGCGGCTGAAGGGCCGCCTGCTCTACACCCCCGGCGTCGTCGTCGCCAGCGTGCCCTGGCAGCTGCACTCCTCGGCCGGCGCGGGCGACCGCTGGGACGCCGCCGCACCGGGGCTGGTGCGCCAGGGCGCCGCCGACCCCAGCCTCGGCACCGCCCCAGACCCCTCGGACCGGACCGGAGCCCCCTCGTGAGCGGACCCCTGCACGACCCGCGCGACCCCGACCCGGTCGAGCCCGCTCCCGCACCGCACGCCGGGGACGCCGGCGCCGAGAGCCCCGTCGGCCTCGAGGTCGAGGTGGACGTCGGCCCCGTCGCCCACGGCGGGCACTGCGTGGCCCGCCACGAGGGCCGGGTGCTCTTCGTGCGCCACGCCCTGCCCGGCGAGCGCGTGGTCGCCCGGGTGACCGAGGGCGCCGCCGGCGACAGCTACTGGCGCGCGGACGCCGTCCGCGTCGTCACCGCCTCCCCGGACCGCATCGAGCCGCCGTGCCCGTGGGCGCGGCCGGGCCTGTGCGGCGGGTGCGACTGGCAGCACGCCGCCCTGCCCGCCCAGCGCGCCCTCAAGGCCGCGGTGGTCACCGAGCAGCTCTCCCGCCTGGCCGGGCTGGACGTCGCGGTCGAGGTCGAGGCCGTCGAGGGCCCCGGCGTGGACGTCGAGGCAGGGCTGGGCTGGCGCACCCGCGTGCAGTACGCGGTCCGCGACGACGCGCGCGCCGGGCTGCGCGAGCACCGCTCCCACCGGGTCGTCGACATCGACTGGTGCCGGATCGCCCACCCGCGCGTGCGCGAGCTCGGCGTGCCGGGCCTGCGCTGGCCGCACCTCGGCGCGGCCGAGGTGATCGCCCCGGCCGCGGGGGAGGACCGCCTGCTGCTGCTCGACCCCCGCCCGGGCTCGGGCGGGCGCACGCCCAAGGCGCCGGCCCTGCCGGCTCCCGCGTCGGTCGCGGTGCGCACCGAGGAGGGCGTCGAGCGGGTCTCCGGGCGCACCTGGGTGGCCGAGGACGTCGAGCTGCCCGGCGGTCCGCGCACCTTCCGGGTGACCGGGTCGGGCTTCTGGCAGGTGCACCCCGGCGCGGCCCGCACCCTGTCGGCCGCCGCGCTCGAGGCGGCCGCGCCCGCCGCGGGGGAGACCGCCGTCGACCTGTACTCCGGCGTCGGGCTCTTCGCCGCCGCCCTGGCGCAGGCCGTGGGGGAGGACGGGCGGGTCGTCGCCGTGGAGTCCGACGCCCGCGCCACCGCCGACGCCCGGCGCAACCTCCGCGACCTCGCGGCCGTGCGGATCGTCACCGCCCGCGTCGACCGCGCGCTGGCCGGGGCCGCCCTCGGACTGGAGCGCGCGGACGTCGTCCTGCTCGACCCGCCGCGCACCGGCGCGAAGAAGGACGTCGTGGCGCGGATCGCGGCGCTCGCGCCGCGGGTCGTGGTCTACGTGGCGTGCGACCCGGCGGCGCTGGCCCGCGACGTGGCGACCTTCGCCCGCCACGGGTACGTCCTCGACGGGCTGCGCGCCTTCGACCTGTTCCCCCAGACCCACCACGTGGAGTGCGTGGCCCGGCTGGTCCCGGCGGCGGCCGACCGCTGACGCCCGGGCGCCTCGAGTGGCGCCCGGTGGCGGAAGCGGTTGGGTGGGGGGTGCCGGTCCAGACCCAGGAGGCCTCCCGTGGACACGTGGCTCATCGTCGTGCTGGTCGTCGTCGTCCTGCTCCTCATCGCCCTGGCCGTGGCGCTCCCGCGGCTGCGCGCCAAGAAGCGGCAGCGGAACCAGGCTCAGGCCCAGCAGCACCTCCAGCAGGCGCACCTGCGCTCGGCCCGGGCCGAGAAGGAGGCCGCAGCGGCTGAGGAGCAGGCGGCCCGGGCCCGGCGCGAGCGCGCCGAGGTCGAGGAGCGCACCGCGCAGGAGGCGAACGAGGCGCAGCAGCGCGCCGAGCACGCAGCCCGCGAGCGGGCCGAGGCGGCGAGCCTGAAGCGGCGCGCCGAGAAGCTCGACCCGCGCCTGCGCGACTGACGGACGGGCTCAGCGCCGGAGGACGCAGGGCGCCAGCGGCAGCTGCACCCGCTGCGGGCGGACGCCGGCGCTCGGGCTGGTCAGCAGGTAGGCCTCGACCTGCGGGTCGCGGTGGGCGGTGGCCCAGGCGGCCATCGCCGGGGGGTCCCAGCGGCCGGGCACCAGGTGCTGCGCGCCGCAGGCCCGGCACGCCAGCTCGACGTCGACGACCCGCTCCAGCAGGGCCGGTCGCCGCGGGGTCACCGGCGCAGCAGGCGGAACCAGAAGACGCGGCCGCGCTCGGTGGTGTCAGCGCCCCACTCGTCCGCGAGGGCGTCGACGAGGGTGGCGCCCCAGTCGTCGGAGCGGTCGGGGGCCTGCGCCGGGGAGGGCCCGCCGTCCTGCAGGCCGACCACGACGGACTGCGCGTCCACGGTCACGGCCACGATGAACGGCTGCCCGGTGGCGCGCTCGATCGCCTTGGTGGCGGTCTCCGACGTCAGCAGCTGGGCCACGTCGAGGATGCGGGGGTCGCCCACACGGGCCTCGTACAGCGCCTGGGCCACGAACGCCCGGGCCTGGCGCGGAGCGCGCCGGGAGATGGGGAAGGCCTCGGTGGCCGTGGTCGGCGGGGCGCTGGCCACCGGAGCCCGGCGCACCGCGCCGACGGGCGGGGTGACCGGCAGGCTCACCGGCGCGCTCCCCGGCAGGTTCGCCGGGAGGGGCGGGGTCGCGGTGCGCGGCGGGCTCGGCGGTGCGGCGGCGGGCGGGCTCGCCGGCGGCGCCGGCGGAGGAGCCGCGGGGAGGGGCTCCAGCGGTGCGTCGTCCGGTGGCGCGCTCGTGGTCCAGCTGGGGGTCCAGCTGGGGCTCCAGGGCTCCGGGTGCGCCATCGGGATCAGGTTACCCACGTCCGGGCCGGCGCGGCTCCCGCTGGTATCTTGACGTCGAAGTACTTCCGGGCGCCCGCTGGGGGCGGGTTCTCGCCCGGAGCCGGCTGCGCGAGGATGGGCAGACGGTCAGCGTCGACGGGGAGGACCACCATGAGCGCTGCAGAGACCACCCGCACCAGCGCGGACAGCTTCGGGGCGCGCGGCACCCTCCAGGTGGGGCCGGAGTCCTACGAGCTGTACCGCCTCTCCGCCGTGGAGGGCTCGGCCACGCTGCCCTTCAGCCTCAAGGTGCTGCTGGAGAACCTCCTGCGCACCGAGGACGGCGCGAACACCACGGCCGACCACGTGCGCGCCCTGGCGGGCTGGGACCCGACCGCCGAGCCCGACACCGAGATCCAGTTCACCCCCGCGCGCGTGGTGATGCAGGACTTCACGGGCGTGCCCTGCATCGTCGACCTGGCGACCATGCGCGAGGCCGTGGCCGACCTCGGCGGCGACCCGGCGCGGATCAACCCCCTCGCCCCGGCCGAGCTCGTCATCGACCACTCGGTGATCGTCGACGTCGCGGGCCGCACCGACGCGTTCGAGCGCAACGTCGAGATCGAGTACCAGCGCAACGGCGAGCGCTACCAGTTCCTGCGCTGGGGCCAGGGCGCCTTCGACGACTTCAAGGTCGTCCCCCCGGGCACCGGCATCGTCCACCAGGTCAACATCGAGCACCTGGCGCGCGTCGTCTACGAGCGCGGCGGCGTCGTCTACCCCGACACCTGCGTGGGCACCGACTCCCACACCACGATGGTCAACGGCCTGGGCGTGCTGGGCTGGGGCGTCGGCGGCATCGAGGCCGAGGCCGCGATGCTCGGCCAGCCGGTGAGCATGCTCATCCCGCGGGTCGTCGGGTTCAAGCTCACCGGCACCATCCCGGCCGGCGCGACCGCCACCGACGTCGTGCTGACGATCACCGAGCAGCTCCGCAAGCACGGCGTGGTGGGCAAGTTCGTCGAGTTCTACGGCGAGGGCGTCGGTGCGGTGCCGCTGGCCAACCGGGCCACGATCGGCAACATGAGCCCGGAGTTCGGCTCCACCGCCGCGATCTTCCCGATCGACGACGTGACGATCGACTACCTGCGCCTGACCGGCCGCAGCGAGGCCCAGCTCGCCCTCGTGGAGGCCTACGCCAAGGAGCAGGGCCTGTGGCACGACCCGAGCGTCGAGCCGCGCTTCTCCGAGTACCTCGAGCTCGACCTGTCGACCGTGGTGCCCTCCATCGCCGGCCCCAAGCGCCCGCAGGACCGCATCCAGCTCTCCGAGGCCAAGCAGGCCTTCCGCGCGGCGCTCGTGGACTACGCCCCGCAGGACGCCGCGTCGGCGGGGAGCGCGCCGGCCAGCGCCATGAGCGACGCCGTGGACGCCGTCCACGGCTCCAGCCAGGACGAGGCGGTCGAGGAGACCTTCCCGGCGTCCGACCCGGTGTCCGGCTCGGGCAACGGCGACCGCGCCCCCGCCCAGCCCGGCCACGCCGACGAGCGGCCCTCCCGGCGCGTGCCGGTGACCCTCGCCGACGGCACGAGCACCGAGCTCGACCACGGGCACGTGGTCATCGCGGCGATCACCTCGTGCACCAACACCTCCAACCCGTCGGTGATGATCGGCGCGGCCCTGCTGGCCCGCAACGCCGTCGACCGGGGCCTCGGCGTCAAGCCGTGGGTGAAGACCTCGATGGCGCCCGGCTCGAAGGTGGTCACCGACTACTACGAGAAGGCCGGCCTCGTGCCGTACCTGGAGAAGCTCGGCTACCACCTCGTCGGCTACGGCTGCACGACGTGCATCGGCAACTCCGGGCCGCTCGCCGAGGAGCTCTCGGCCGCGATCCAGGAGAACGACCTGTCGGTGGCGGCGGTGCTGTCCGGCAACCGCAACTTCGAGGGCCGGATCAACCCCGACGTCCAGATGAACTACCTGGCCTCCCCGCCGCTGGTCATCGCCTACGCCCTCGCCGGCACGATGGACTGGGACCCCGAGACCGACGCCCTGGGCACCGGCACCGACGGGCAGCCGGTCTTCCTGCGCGACATCTGGCCGACCGACCACGAGATCGAGCAGACCATCGCGGCGGCGATCACCCAGGACATGTTCACCACCGACTACGCCGACGTCTTCGCCGGTGACGAGCGCTGGCGCTCGCTGCCGACCCCCGAGGGCGACACCTTCGCGTGGGCGCCGGAGAGCACCTACGTGCGCAAGCCCCCGTACTTCGAGGGCATGACGGCGACGCCGGAGCCGGTCTCCGACGTCACCGGCGCGCGCGTGCTGGCCCGGCTCGGCGACTCGGTGACCACCGACCACATCAGCCCCGCCGGGTCGATCAAGGCCGACAGCCCCGCCGGGCGCTACCTCGCCGAGCACGGGGTGGAGCGCAAGGACTTCAACTCCTACGGCTCGCGCCGCGGCAACCACGAGGTGATGATCCGCGGCACCTTCGCCAACATCCGGCTGCGCAACCAGCTGCTGGAGGACGTCGCCGGTGGCTTCACCCGCGACTTCACCGTCGAGGGCGCCCCGCAGGAGACGATCTACGACGCGGCCCAGCACTACGCCGCCGCGGGCACCCCGCTCGTGGTGCTCGCCGGCAAGGAGTACGGCTCGGGCTCCAGCCGCGACTGGGCCGCCAAGGGCACCCGGCTGCTCGGCGTCCGCGTCGTCATCGCCGAGAGCTTCGAGCGCATCCACCGCTCCAACCTCATCGGGATGGGCGTGCTGCCCCTGCAGTTCCCCGAGGGCCAGAGCGCGGCGTCCCTGGGCCTGGACGGCACGGAGGTCTTCGACGTCACCGGCGTCACCGCGCTGAACGAGGGCACCACGCCGCGCACCCTGGCGGTCACCGCCACGAAGCCGTCCGGCGAGCGGGTCGCCTTCGACGCGCGGCTGCGCATCGACACCCCCGGCGAGGCGGACTACTACCGCCACGGCGGGATCCTCCAGTACGTCCTGCGCTCGCTGCTGGAGGCGTGAGCGCGCACGTCCCGCCGGGGTGGCCGCCGCAGGTCCCCCCGGCCGGGGCGGAGGGCTGGGAGCAGGCCGCGCAGGCCTGGCTCCTGGACCTGTGCCCGCCGGACTACCGCGCCCACCCGGTGCTGGTCCGCCACCCGCTCGTCCTCGCGGTGCTCGCCGGGCACCACGTGCGCGTGCAGGTGGCCGGCCAGCACCGGGCCGTGGCCACGCTGCGCACCGACCTGGCCGGGGCGGTGCCGCCGGACGTGGTGGAACGCACACTCGTCGCCCTGGAGCACGAGCAGGTGCGGCTGATGGCCGCCGAGCGCGGCGTCGCGCTGCTCGAGGAGGCCCTGCGCGGCCGCCGGCGCGCGCCGAGGCTCTGAGGGCGACCTAGAATCGTCCTCTGCCCGGACCGGGCTGCGAGGGCCGTGCGCGCCACGCGCCCATGAGGAGGACCACCGGATGACCCTGCTGTCCAGGACCACCTCCCCGCAGGACCTCCGCGGGTTGAGCCGGGCCCAGCTCGAGCAGCTCGCCGCCGAGGTGCGCACCTTCCTCGTGCAGGAGGTCTCGCGCACCGGCGGCCACCTCGGGCCGAACCTCGGGGTCGTCGAGCTGACCATCGCCCTGCACCGGGTGTTCGACTCCCCCCGCGACACCCTGGTCTTCGACACCGGGCACCAGTCCTACGTCCACAAGCTCCTCACCGGCCGCCAGGACTTCTCGCGGCTGCGCCAGCAGGGCGGCCTGTCGGGCTACCCCAGCCGCGCGGAGTCCGAGCACGACGTCGTCGAGAACTCCCACGCCTCCACGTCGCTGTCCTGGGCCGACGGCATCGCCCGCGCGCACGCGCTGCGCGGGGAGGCGGACCGGTACGTCGTGGCCGTCGTCGGCGACGGCGCCCTGACCGGCGGGATGGCCTGGGAGGCCCTCAACAACATCGCCACCAGCCAGGACCGCCGGCTGGTGATCGTCGTCAACGACAACGGCCGCTCCTACGCCCCCACCATCGGCGGGATGGCCCACCACCTGGCCACGCTGCGCACCACGCGCGGCTACGAGCGCTTCCTGGAGTGGGGCCGCGCGGCCCTTCAGCGCGGGGGCCCGCCCGGGCGCGTGGCCTACGACACGCTGCACGGCATGAAGAAGGGCCTCAAGGACATCGTGGCCCCGCAGGGCCTGTTCGAGGACCTGGGCCTGAAGTACGTCGGGCCGGTCGACGGGCACGACATCGAGGCGGTCGAGCACGCCCTGGCCCGCGCGAAGGCGTACGGCGGCCCGGTCATCGTCCACGCGATGACCCGCAAGGGGCACGGCTTCACGGCGGCCGAGACGCACGAGGACGACCGCTTCCACGCCGTCGGCGTCATCGACCCCGAGACGGGCCAGTCGATGGCCCCTCCCGGAGCCGGGCCGTCGTGGACGTCGGTGTTCGCCGACGAGATGGTCCGGGTCGGACGCCGCCGGGCGGACGTCGTGGGGATCACCGCCGCGATGCTCATCCCGGTCGGCCTGGACCGCTTCGCCGCCGAGCACCCCGACCGCGTGGTCGACGTCGGCATCGCCGAGCAGCACGCCGTCACCAGCGCCGCCGGCATGGCCTTCGCGGGCCTGCACCCGGTGGTCGCCGTCTACGCCACCTTCCTCAACCGCGCCGTCGACCAGGTCGTCATGGACGTGGCGATGCACCGCGCCGGGGTCACCTTCGTCCTCGACCGCGCGGGCGTGACCGGCCCGGACGGCGCCAGCCACCACGGCGCCTGGGACATGGCCCTGCTGGCCCCCGTCCCCGGGCTGCGCCTGGCCGCCCCGCGCGACGCCACGCGGCTGCGCGAGCTGCTGGCCGAGGCGCTCGACGTCGACGACGCCCCGACCGTCCTGCGCTTCCCCAAGGGCGTCGTGCCCGCGGACCTGCCCGCGCTGGAGACCGTCGGCGGCGTCGACGTGCTGGCCCGCGGCGCCGGGGCGGACGTCCTCGTCGTCGCCGTGGGCTCCATGGTCGGCCTCGGGCTCGACGTCGCCGACCGCCTGGCCGCGCAGGGCATCGACGCCACGGTGGTCGACCCGCGCTGGGCGCTGCCGGTGCCGGCGGCGCTCGCCGACCTGGCCCGCCGGCACCGGCTCGTGGTGACGATCGAGGACGGCGTGCGCGCCGGGGGCGTGGGGGCGCAGGTGACCCAGTCGCTGGCCGACGCCGGGGTGAGCGCGCCGGTCCACGTCGTCGGGCTCCCGCCGCGCTTCCTGCCCCACGCCAGCCAGGCGCAGGTGCTGGCCGCGGTGGGCCTGACCGGGCAGGACGTCGCCCGCGACGTCGCCGGGCGCATCGCCGGGCTCGACGCGCCCGACCCCGCCGCGGCGGTGCCCGGGCGCCAGCGCTAGGGCGGTCCGGGGCTAGAGCGAGCTCGCGGAGCCGCGCCAGACCGCCGCGAGGGCGACCTCCTCGGCCGTGACGAGCACGGGGCGGGGCAGGCCGCGCTGGTCGGGCTCGGTCGCCGTCCAGGCGGCGGCCACGAAGACCGGGTCGATCCGGGCCAGGTCGTACCAGCCGCGGCTGCGGGTGGGCACCGCCAGCGCCCGCAGGCCGCTGCCGTCCTCGCGGGCCAGGTGCTCGCGCAGGGCCGCCGAGGCCAGCAGGGTCGGCACGTCGCAGCCGCCCAGCGGCCGCAGGACCGCGGCGGAGGGCCGCCCCGGCAGCTGCCCGCGCTGCAGCCAGCGCACCTCGCGCACGAGGTGCTCGACGGCCAGGGCCCCCATGGCCTCGAGGTGCTCCGGGGTCCGCTCGGCGGCCTCGTGCAGCGGCGAGGAGGCCGGGACGGCCACGGCGTCGGGCCACAGCGGCACCGTGCCGGTCTCGCCCGGCACGACGCCCACCAGGCCCAGGCCGACGTCCAGGGCGCCGCCGAGCACCCGCCCGCGCACCCACGCCGGTCC
>NZ_JBZYWI010000269.1:0-1311 GCF_058932755.1 Quadrisphaera sp. DVD1 | reverse complement strand
GCCCCGCGAGCGCCGCCAGGGCGAGCAGCACCGCCAGGGCGGCGCCGACCGCGGCGGGCAGCACCGACGGGGCGGCGACACGGAGTGCTGGGGTCCTCACGCGCCGATCCTCCCAGAGGGCCGGACGGGTCGCGGTGAGGCCGGCGGAGGGTCACGACGAGGTCGCGGTCGGGCCGCCGGTGCTGCGCGCTGGGTCGCACGAGCGCCGACGTCATCTAGTGTTCACCTCGTCGTAGCGACGGTGCGCGGGCGCGGACGCGCCGGCGCACGGCCCTTGGAGGCTGCATGGCCCAGCTGCTCCTGCTCACGAACGCGCTGTCCCCCTCCGCGGAGGTGCTGCCCGCCCTCGGGCTGCTCACCCACGCCGTGCGGGTGCTGCCCGCCGAGCCCGCGGCGCTGGTGGACGCCCCGCCGGCCGACGCCGTGCTCGTCGATGCACGGCGCGAGCTGGTCGCCGCCCGCTCGCTGACGCGCCTGCTGCGCACGACCGGCGTCAGCTGCCCGCTGTTCCTCGTGCTCACCGAGGGCGGCCTGGCCGCGGTCGCCGCCGACTGGGGTGCCGACGACGTGCTGCTCGACAGCGCGGGCCCCGCCGAGGTGGAGGCCCGGCTGCGGCTGGCCGCCGGCCGGGCGGCGCTGGCCGAGGCCGGGGACGACACGCCCGACGAGATCCGCGCGGGCGACGTCGTCATCGACGAGTCGACCTACACGGCGAAGGTGCGCGGGCGCTCGCTGGACCTCACCTACAAGGAGTTCGAGCTCCTCAAGCACCTCGCCCAGCACCCGGGCCGGGTGTTCAGCCGCGCCCAGCTGCTCAAGGAGGTGTGGGGCTACGACTACTTCGGGGGCACCCGCACCGTCGACGTCCACGTGCGGCGGCTGCGGGCCAAGCTCGGCGCCGAGCACGAGCAGCTGATCGGGACCGTGCGCAACGTGGGCTACCGGTTCGTGCCGCAGACCCGCGAGCGCCGGGAGGCCGACCGGGACGGCGCCGTCGCCGGTGCGGAGCTCGACCTCGACCAGGTCGGCGAGCCTGCGGCCGACGCCGCGGACGCCTGAGGTGCCCGACCCGCTCCCGGCACCGGCCCGGGCACCGCAGCCGGCGGAGTCGCTGACCGCCGAGCAGGCGGACGCCGTCCTGCGGCTCGTGGCCGCTGCGGCGTCCTCGGACGGCGGGGAGCCGCTGTCCGAGGACGCCCGCCTGGCCCTGGGGCCGCCCTCCCCCGGCGTCCGGCACCTGCTGCTGCCCGCCGAGGACGGCTCCCTGGCCGGGTACGCCCAGGTCGCGGCCCGCCCCGGCGACGACGGCGG
>NZ_JBZYWI010000268.1:0-1351 GCF_058932755.1 Quadrisphaera sp. DVD1 | reverse complement strand
GGCCCCCGAGAGGCGCCGGCGGGGGCGCCCGAGTACGGGATCGCGCTGCTGGTGCGCCGCCCGGTGGTCAGCTGGCACCGCCTGGAGCTGGGCACCGGCCGCGGGCGCCTGCCGCTGCGCGCGACCGACCCGCGCACCGGCCGCGCCACCTGGTGGTTCTTCCCGGACGAGCCGCGGGTGGCGGTGGCCGCGGTGCTGGAGGACGGCGCCGTGGTCGCCGCCACCCACCTGTCGTTCGCGCCGGTCACCGCAGGGCGCCAGCTGCGCCGGGTGCGGGCCTGGCTCGCCGGCCTGCCCTCTCCGGCGGGGGCCGGCGCCGTGCGCCTGCTCGCCGGCGACCTGAACCTGCCCGGGAACCTGCCCGCCCGCCTGGCCGGCGGGCGCTCGCTGGTGCGCGGGCCGAGCTTCCCGGCGCACGGGCCGCGGCTCCAGCTCGACCACGTGCTCTCCCTCGGGGCGCCGGTGGCGGCGCAGGGGCGGGTGCTCGACCTGCCCCTCGGCGACCACCGCGCCGTGCTCGCCGACGTCGGCTGACCCGCGCGCCGCGCGCCCCAGAACGGCCCTCAGGCCTCCGGCACGACCCGCACCAGCGCCTCCAGCCCGGCCTCGTCGAGCAGGTCCACCGGGCGCTCGGTGCGCCCCGTGGCGGCGTAGAAGAACGCGGCCCCGACCTTCTCCAGCGGAAGGCCGCGCCAGCGCGCCCAGGCCAGGCGGTAGGCCGCGAGCTGCACCCCGGCCGCGCGCGCCCGCTCGCCGGTGGGCGGGCGGCCCGTCTTCCAGTCCACGACGTCCACGCCGCCGTCGGCCCGGGGGAAGACCGCGTCGACGCGGCAGCGCAGCACCAGGCCCGCGACCGGCGTCTCGAGGTCGACCTCGACCGCCAGCGGCGTGCGCTGCGCCCACTCCGAGGCCTCGAAGGCCTCCTGCAGCCGGGCGAGCTCGACCTCCTCGGCGTCGTCGGCGGTCTCGTCGCCGGCGCCGGGCAGGTCGTCGAGGTCGAGCAGGGCGTCCGCGCGGAAGCGCTCCTCCAGCCAGGCGTGGAAGCGGGTGCCGCGCCGGGTCGCCGGGCGCGGCTCGACCGGCACCGGCCGGCGCACGGCCAGCGCCAGCGCCTGCGGGTCGGCGGCCAGCTGCACCAGGCGGGACGCCGACAGGTGCGCCGGCAGCGGCACCTGCACCGGCCCGGACGTGCGGGCCGCGTCGCGCTCGGCGAGCAGCTGCTCGACCTCGTGGGCCCAGGGGCCGGCGTCCCCGAGGGCGGTCGGGGCACCGGGCGCCGGGTCGGAGGCGTGGTCGGAAGCGGAGCCGGCGAGCGCGGCGCGCACGGCGGCGGCGGCCTCCTCGACCACCG
>NZ_JBZYWI010000267.1:0-1373 GCF_058932755.1 Quadrisphaera sp. DVD1 | reverse complement strand
GTCACGGGAGCCTCCGGAGGGGTGGGCGAGGGCACGACGAGGGGCGGCGCCGCGCGAGGCGGTCCGCAGGGAGGGGAGCGAGGGAGCGGCGGGTCAGGCGGGCAGGTCGACGACGACCCGGCAGCCCCCGCCGGGCGGCGGGTCGCCGACCGCCACGGAGCCGCCGTGCAGGTCGACCACCCAGCGGACGATGGCCAGGCCCAGGCCGCTGCCGCCGGCCGCGGCCGAGCGGGCGGTGTCGGTGCGCGCGAAGCGGGCGAACACGCGCTCGCGGTCGGCCGGCGCGATGCCCGGCCCGCGGTCGCGCACCTCGAGGCGCACCCCGGACGCCGTCCGGCGCGCGGACAGGTGCACCGGCGCTCCCGGCGGGCTGTGCCGGGTGGCGTTGTCGAGCAGGTTGGCCAGCACCTGCGCCAGCCGCTCGGGGTCGGCGCTGACCACGAGCCCCGCCTCGGCGTCCACCACCACCGGCACGTCCCGGCCGACGGAGCGCGCCTCCGCGGCCGCCGCGGCGAGCAGCTCGGGCAGGTCCACGCGGGCCCGGTGCAGCGGCACCTCGCCGGCCTCGAGCCGGGAGAGGTCGAGCAGCTGGGCGACCAGGCGGCTCAGCCGCTCGGTCTGGCCCAGCGCGGTCGCCAGCGCGGCGGGGTCGGGCCGGGTGACGCCGTCGGCGAGGTTCTCCAGCAGCGCCCGCAGCGCGGTCAGCGGCGTGCGCAGCTCGTGGCTGACGTCGGCGACGAGGCGGCGGCGCTGGGCGTCGACCTCGCCCAGGTCGGCGGCCATCGCGTTGAAGGCGCTCGCCAGCTCGCCCACCTCGTCGCGGGTGCGCACGGCGACGCGGACGCCGTGGTCGCCGCGCGCCATCCGCGAGGCCGCCGCGGCCATCTCGCGCAGGGGCGCGGTCATGCCGCGGGCCAGCACCTGGACGACGGCGAGGGCCAGGACGACGGCCAGCAGCAGCGCCCAGCGCACCCGGAACCCGGACTGCAGGCCCGCCGCTCCGGCGGCCAGCCCGCTGCCGGTGGCCACGACCACGACCAGCCCCAGCTTCGCCTTGATCGACCGGACCCGCGCCAGCAGGCCGCCGCCCGTCGCCAGGGCGGCGCCGCTCGCCCCCGTCACGCCGGGCCGCCGGCGTACCCGACGCCGTGCACGGTGCGCACGACGTCGTCGCCGAGCTTGCGGCGCACGGCCGCCACGTGGGTGTCGACGGTGCGGGTCGTGCTGCCGGCGTCGCGCCAGCCCCAGACGTCCGCCAGCAGCTGCTCGCGGCTGAGGACGGCGCCGGGCCGGTCGGCGAGGCGGGCCAGGAGGTCGAACTCGGTCGGGGTCAGGTGCACCTCCTGCCCGTCGCGGTGCACCCGCCGGCCCGC